>JANXQE010000016.1 GCA_025356925.1 Limisphaerales bacterium
TTGCTTTATCGGCGCTGGGGCGCGGCGTTTACGCCGCGCCCCTGGTTGCTCTGCACCGGGCAAAAGCCGTTATCAGCCGCGAAAAGGCACAAGAAACACAAGAGTTGGCCGTTCGCACTTCAGTGCCGCTTTAATAACAGACGGTGGTCCACCCGCTTGGTCTGGTGGTACTCCAGTGCCGGGAGCCCCGTGAGCGTTGGGGACTCGGTTTCGTTTAGCAGCGCCCTGGCCAGCAACTGGAGCCGCCGCCATCGTGGCCACTCCAACTCAGGGGCGTGGGCGAGTTGACGCAGCAAACTCCGCCATTCGATGATCACACGATCGATATCCCCCGGTCCCAGCAGGTCCGTAATCCACGCCTGTTTGTTGAGCGGGTTCTTATGCACCGAGGCGACCACGCGCTCTGCTCCGGCTCCGTATTTCGGCGGCACACCGTTCTCGAGATAACCCGGTATGGACTGCAAGCCATATCTTTCATGGCAGACCATGGCGAGGCGTCCGCCCCAGCGGTTATCGTCACCGCAGAACCGGAATCCTCCGTCCAAATCTGCCAGGTCGTACACGAGCTCTTCGAGTGCATACGTATCATCCTCCAAGGCGGCGGCCAGCGCCAGGCCGTCGCCTTGGGAAAAGAAGCTGACGACTTCGCCACGCAGCGTCGGTACACCCGACGCATTCACCAGCCCGAGCTTGCGCCAAAGCATGGCCGTGCCGGTGGCGGTCGATAAATTCTTGCATCGCTCCACCAGCGAGCAATTCGCGCAAGCGGAAGGGAGCACTTCGCGCTCGATCGGATGCCACAGAGCGACGCCGTGCGAATCGACCGGCACACGCAGAGTGAGGTCCGCGATGCTGACCAATCCCACGATTTTATGGCCCTGGTCAACAAAACGAATCAGCGGGGTTTTCTGCTTCATTAGACGCTCAGCCACTAATGGCGCGAGCTGTTCGCGCCAGACCGACAACGGTGCTTGCCGGCCATTCCAGTTGGTCAATCGGCGCACCCACTTGGCGATCACAACCCGCTCGCGGTTGACATAATCAGCGACCGTGAGCGCGCGGCCATAAACCCGCTCAGCAGTCCCTTCTGACACCACGCATAGACTACCGGTGCCGACTCTTTCAAGGGCCGCGGCCACTGAAAGGATCGAAACGAGGCGGGCAGGGTGGCTGGAGGGAGGTGCGTGGCTGGTATCGCCCGCTGTGGGAGGATGGGCTTCGGCAGGAGCCGAGTCTCGAACCTGGCTGAGGACCTCCTGGCCCGCAGCGGCGCCATTCGCTGCGATTTCCGGCGCAAAAATCTCACGCAAGGGTCGTGGCACCCATGCCGGCATCGGCTCCCACTCCCCTTGACTATTGAGGATCTCGCGCATCCGCTTTCGAACATAACGTCCCCGCTCCGCATCAGTGCGCAAACGGCAGGGGACATTGGGGTGGAGTAGCGATTCTTCCACGCCCAACAGGATTGGCTTGGTGGTAAACAATCGTTCCTGAATGAGCACCGCTTCGGTGAACGGGTCCCGGCCATGCCGCGCGGCGGCGCTCATCAGCCCGAGCAACGCTCCCCAATCCACGGCGCCGCTGCGCGACAAATGGCAGGGGTGCGCGTCCAGAAGTCGAAGTTCATTGGCCGAGATGATAACATAGCCCGTCTCATCGAGGCCGCGTCGGCCGGCGCGGCCGAACATCTGCATGATTTCGTCTGGCTTGAGCATTTGCTCGGCTTCGTCACGCCGATACGATTCGCCGGCCAGGGCGACGCTGCGCAAGGAGAAATTGATCCCTGCCGCCAATCCCATTGTGGCGATGACTACCCGGAGTTGGCCCGCTTTGGCGAGCGGTTCGATCACTCCCGCCCGTGCGCCATAGCTGAGCCCGCTGTGATGGTAAGCGATTCGGCTCTTGAGCAGTTTTGTCAGGTGCTCGCCGGCGACCAGTTTTTGTTCCGGACTGAGCTGTAGCGGGTTAGGGATTGGCAACTGGCGCGCGAGCTCGGCAGCCAGGCTTTCGGCGGCTTGCCTTCGGGGCGCAAAGATCAGAATCGGACCGAGATCATCGGCCAGCGACTTGGCGATGAGCCGGGGCCAATAGCTTTTGATCTCACCCGGGAGGTGGTAGCTGAGGCTGTTGGCGTGCACCTCTTCCAGGGGCACCGGACGGTGGTCGTGGCGGACCAGGAGCGCTCTTCGACCAAGTCGCTGGAGCCACTTTACCGCGTCCTGGGGATTGGCGACGCTGCCACTGAGCAGCAGGAGTTGGGTCTGGGCCGGGGCCAGGGCGATCGCCAACTCATAGTTCAACCCCCGCTCCAGATCGCTGAGCATTTGGTATTCATCAACCACCAGCAGCGCCGGCCCATCGCCCTGGACGAGTCGATGCTTTTGGGTCTCCAAGGTCGCCACGATCACCGGCGCGCTCAGGTTTTCTGCCAGGTCCCCGGTGGCAATCCCGACTTCCCATCCGCGCGCGCGCCATTCAGCCAACTTGTCATTCGCCAGGGCCCGGGTTGGAACTGTGTAAATCGCCTGGCCACGATTCTTTCCCTGGTTTGACCATAACTCGAAAATGAGCGTCTTGCCCGCTCCGGTGGGTGCCTGGACGACGACGTCCTGGCCCTCGCACAAGGCTGTAACCGCTTGCTGTTGCCAAAGATCGGGCACCTTGACCTGGTTGAGCGCGGGTAGGTCGGCGAGTGGTGAAGCAAAAGTGGACACAAAAGCGAGGAGCTCAAATTAATCACTTCGCAGACCTGATCCGGCCAATCTCTGGCCCGCCACCGGACAAGCCTCGTCTCGGATAAACAATAGCTGATATCCTGCATTCCGAAACCACTAATTTCTGGAGCAAGTCCGGTCCGTCCGGATATGGGGTTTGACTTGGGTGGATAGCAATCTTAGATTCCGTTGCAGCATGTTAGCGGCTGATTCTAAAGTGGTTTCCTCAGCTATCGAGGAGACTTCGTGCGCCCAGCCGGTTCAATCCTGGAAAGAGATCATCGATCCAGTCGAGCCGTTCCTGGAGGCGGTCAGCCATCGTTTGGTTCAGCAGGTCAAGACCTTCGACCCGGATATCGTCCCCTATGCTGACTACGCCTTGAATGGCCAGGGCAAGCATCTGCGCTCGGCCCTGGTAGCCTTAACCGCCCAGGCATTGGGCCGGCCCAATGAGGCTCATGTGACCGCCGCTCTCATCATCGAGATGGTTCATTTGGCCACCCTGGTGCATGACGACATCATGGACGAGGCTGAGATTCGTCGTGGCAGGCTCACTTTGGCGGCAAACTGGGGTAAGGATCTTGCCGTGCTCTTTGGGGATTGCCTTTTTGCCCGAGCGCTAACTCTGGCGGCAAGTTTCCCGACCCCCGATGTCTGTCGGGCGGTGGCCATGGCCACCAATACTGTGTGCTCCGGGGAGATTCTCCAGACCCAGCACAAAGGCGACTTTAGCTTTACTCGCGAACAATACTTCAAAGTCCTGGAGATGAAGACCGCCGAGCTGTTCGCGCTTTCTTGCGAACTAGCCGCCTTTCTCAGCGGCGCCACGCCCGACCAACGGGTCGCGCTACGAAAATTTGGCCTGGCTTTCGGCACTGCCTATCAGGTGTTCGACGACTGCGTGGATCTTTTCGGATCGGAAGCCGCCGCCGGCAAATCTTTGGGAACCGATTTGGCCAAGGGCAAACTAACGCTGCCGGTGCTGTTGGTCTGGGAACGGGCCGAGCTCGCGGACCGGGAACGCCTTGAAGCAATCGTGCAGTCCTGGAAACCAAGTTGCATGGCGACTGCCGCCGAGTTGCTGGCCAAATACGATGTCTTGAGCGCCTCGCTGGAGAGTATGCACCAGTACCTTGGTCTGGCCAGGCAGGCCATTCAATTTCTGCCGCATTCCGCCGGTCGATCCGGATTGTTCGGTCTCACCGATTATCTGGCCTGGCAATCCGCAAAGCTCGGCGCAGTGCCTGAGGACGGCCTATGATTATGGCCGAGCCAACTGCTCGCAAGGTCTCCAAAGAACCCGATGTCCCGGCCGCGGGTTCGCCTCCCCCGCCCCCGGACGAAGCGGTCCTGGTGAGTCGCGCCCGACAGGGCGACCTGGGAGCTTATGACGAACTGGTCCGGCTCTACCAGGAGCGGATTTACGCCACGGTCTATCACATGACCGCCAACCATGAGGACGCCAATGACCTCGCACAGGAGGCGTTCATCAAGGCGTATCAGGCGCTCAAGTCGTTCAAAGGCGGCTCCAGTTTCTACACCTGGGTCTACCGAATCGCCGTCAACAAGACCATCAACTTCCTGAAACAGCGCAAACACAGGACGCACATGAGCCTGGACGACTTGGATTTCAACGCTGAACACGATCCCGACCTGGTCGCCTTGATTTCGGACAAAACGCCGCGCCGTGAAATTGATCTCTCGGAGTTACAGGAAAAATTGAACACGGCCATGCAAAAGTTGTCAGAACCTCATAGATTGGTCGTGACATTGCATGACGTGCAGGGCTCGTCGCATGAAGAGATTGCCGAGATTATGGGTTGCAATATCGGGACTGTGCGCTCCCGCCTGTTCTATGCCCGGCAGCAGTTGCAGGCCCTCTTGTCGGATTATTTGAAATGAGTATGAATCCGGATCAGGAAAATTTCGAAGAGCTACGCCGGTTATTGGCCCTAAAACGCCACGAACAGCCGCCTCCTGGTTATTTTCACGATTTCTCGAGAGAGGTCATCACTCGAATCAAGGCGGGTGAAGCGGCCGGCAACGCTCCTTTCCTGGATCGCCTCGTTGAAACCGCTCCCTGGTTGCGAAGACTGTGGGAGGGTTTCGAACCCAAAGCCATTGTGGCGGGTGCGTTCGGAGTCGGGGTATGCAGCCTGTTGGTCGTCGGTCTGATCTCTTCAGAACGAATTGATTCCAATCCGGGCGCATTCATGCCTAACACCGAGCTGCCGCAAAACATTCTGGCTAGTGTTCCGAGCCAAACCGTCGGGTCATCGCTCTTTGAACGCGCGGCTGCCGATCATGGGGTCGCCAGCTTGATCGCTACCAACCAGAGCCAGTCCTCCATCTTCGACGAAATCCGGAGGCCTTACGTCCAGCCTGTGACTTTCTCGGTTCCAGTCCTGGGCAACTGAGCCACTGCTCATCCGAGTTGGAGCAGTCGACGGGCCGAGTTCCCCGGCGTCCAAACCAACTGCAATCGAGTTCGAGCCATCGACTCAAAGGCGGAGCACTGGTTGCCAAACCAAGGAGCGACCGGCGCCTGGGTGGTTGCCTTGTTCATAACGTCAGCAGGTAAGCAACCAGGTCATCTACTTCATCGGATTTCAGGTGCGACGTCTGGCCCCGCCGGTCTTCTGTGTTGTGCGTCAGCACAACGTCGCGCAATGTCCCCGCCGACCCATCATGCAGATAAGGAGCGGTGCGCCACAGTTCTCTCAACGTGGGGGTGTAGAACTCGTCGTTTTTTTGATCAAATTTGCCCGTTCCCACGGCGTGGGCTTTTAGATCCGTGAACAGGGGCGGAGTGTGGCATTTGAGGCAGCCAACGGTATCGGAACTGAACAACGATCTGCCGCGCTGCGCCGATGAGGAAAGGCGGTTGTGCACCAGGTACGGGCTGGGAATGGGCTGAAGAGTTTTGATGTAATCGTCGATGGCTGAGGCGATTTCTTCCCGTGGTTCGGTGAATAGAATGTGGCGAATCCCCGCGCGAATCGCGGACGCTGCGTCGGAGCGGACTCCCATTGACATAACCGGCGGGGTTTGGAACGAAAACAACAAGCTTTTGACGTTCTTGGGGTTGCCCATGCCGTCATTGAGCAAGTCCCAGTTCATGCCATCCACCCGCGCATCCGAGGAGTGGCAACTGGCGCAGCTTTGCCAACCCTGATAGCAAATCGTCGCGTCGTTGAAGTACATCTCTCCTTTGCGCACCGGGTTTATCTCAAGAGGAGATTCGAGTTGGATGGTGGCGGAGGAGTGTCCCTCGCGGGCCAAGTCCAATATGCTGAGCGAATCGGAAAAATAGTTCCCGACGAAGACATGTTTGCCGACTAATGCCAGGCAACGCGGTCCTCTGGCACGCAGCTTGAACCGTGTGCGTAAACCGGCCAGAAAACCCAAGTCGTTGGGTATGTCGCCGATGACCTGGGCCGTGTTCGAATCGTTATTGGGCTTGGCTGGAGCTTCCAACCGCACCGGTAGTGCGGTGATTTTTGCCAAAAGCGCGGGAGCGTCGATGAAGCTTACTTCATGCGTGCCGGCATGCGTGACGCAAATGAACCGGCCGTCTGCGCTCCACTCCGCCGCCCAAGGGTTTGCCGCGCCGCGGTCGTCTTCGTCCAGGAGCACTGTCGCGCGCAAGGTCAGATCCGAGACCTCGATCAGACTGAGCGCGCTGTTGTTCATCCAACCGTGAGCCACGGTGGTGGTGGGCAGATGAAAGCGAGCCAGCACATGCGTCACCCCGATGTATTTGCCATCGGGAGAAACGCAGAGGCCGCGCAGCAGGGTGCTGCCATTGGTCAGCCGGATATGTTTGATCAGCCTCCGCTGTTCGGTATCAATCACACTGACGGTCGCCGCGACGACGCCGGTATCCGATCGACCGCTGTGAATGTGGTTGGCCACAAAAAGCAGCTTCCCGTCCGGGCTGAGAACGGCGGCCACAGGTTCGCGATCCACCTGGATGCTGGTCATCTGCTTTCGCTTCTCCAGGTCGAAGATTTCCACCGCGTCGTTAAACCGGTTGCACACGTACAAAAGCTTCCCGCTCGGACTCAAGATTGGGGCCATCGCCGTGTGGCCGGCGGGGAAGCTGGCGCTGACTTTGCCGGAGGCGGTTGAAATGATGCAGACTTTGCTCTTTGGAGCCGCGCACGTCACGTAAAGCTGTTGGCCGTCGGAGGAGAGCGCGAGGCCGGAAGGTGACGACGGAACGTCGATACGATGGATGGCCTCGCGCTCAGCGATGTCGTAAACCACGACCTGATTGGCCGTCGCACCGGCGATGTACAACCGTTTGCCATCCGGGCTGGCGCTGATTGCGGTGGGAGATAAATACGGCAAGCCCGGAAAGGACAGGACCAGGTCGCGCAGGTTGGTTTTATCCGGGTGCGCGGTGTAGTTCAGGCCACACACCAGCACAAGAGCCAGGAGGAAGTTAGACAGGATTCGTTTCATATTCGCGCCCGGTTACCAAGGGACCCATCCAGTTCTGGGACGCGGGCGCTCACCGGCAGTACTTTCGATCCCAGTTTCTCATGCCAACCTCGGCGCACAAGACCAAAAGGTTTTGAGGATGCTGAAATCGCCCGTGTTGCTACGGCCGGTGCGAATACGCGTACGCGCACAGGGCACGCAGGTTGTCCACGGGTGTGTCGCGCGGCACTTCACACCCGGCGCCGACAATGAATCGAGGCCCAGCCTGCCGATGACACTCCGCAATCGAACCGGTCACAGTCGAGGGAGTCCCGTTGCGCAGCACGGCAACGGGATTCAAGTTGCCCAACAGAACCTGGTTCGCATCCATTTGCTGACGAGCCTCAGCAATCGGCGCCCATGAGTCCAGATCAACAATTTCGCAGCCCAGCTTGCCCATGCTGCGCAAAGAAAACCGTGTGTTGCCGCAAATGTGCAGCCGCACTTTGGCTCCCAGGCCCTGGATGCCGTCCACCAGCTTTTTCTCATACGGCCAGACAAACTCATCGTAAAGGCGCGGCCCAACTAACGAGGCCGCCGCGTCCCCAACGCCGATCACGTCGGCTCCCGCGTCCACTTGCTCCCGGGCGAAGCGCAGTTCCATTTCGATGACAAAAGCAAAGAGATCGCGCACGAACAACGGGTCGTCGAAAAAATCGGTCATTACGGCGTTGATGCCCCGCAAGTCGGCGGCTTCGGCGATCGGCCCTTCGACCCAACCTTCAACGATTTTTTCTTTGCCGACACGTTCCTTGAGCAGAGCGACGGCTTTGATTGCGTTGTGCATTCTGCCGCCGCCAAGCGGATCGGGGATCTTCAGCGCAACGAGCTTTGTTTTGTCCACCAGCAACGCTTGATCTTCCACCAGCGCCGCTGGCTGTTGATCGAAGTACTGGACCGTCGCGCCGCAATCGGCGGCTTCCCGGGCCGGGTCCGACATCGTGTTGACGTAATCGAAGCCAAACGTCTCGGCCGTGCGGATTTGGCCTTCCGCCAGGACCCGATAGTTGGTGCAATACTCTCGGTACCGGGCTTGGATGTGGTCGCAGGCAAACATCATGGTGATCGGCATCAACGGGAGGCGATCGATCGGACGACCTTCCAGGTGAGCCAGGACTATCTCGCGGCTATTCATGATAAAATGGAAAGGACTTATCGAACCAATTGGTCCTACGGCTCTGGTGAGGTTCTGAGGCATCGGGCCACCGCGGCAATAAATTCAGGGCTGGTCCCACAGCAGCCGCCAACAAACGCGGCCCCGGCAGCGATCAGGTCGGGTATAAAGCCGGCAAATTCGGCGGGGGTGACGTGGTACTGGGTTTTGCCGTCCACGACGGTTGGCAGTCCTGCGTTCGCTTTGATCCAGATTGGCCGGTCTGTCGCCGCGTGGAGGCGCTGACAAATTGAAACGAAACCCGCAATTCCCTGGCCGCAATTGGCGCCAATCACGTCCGCGCCCGCGTCCGTGAGCGCTTTGGCGACCTGCTCGGGAGTTTGACCCATCATGGTCCGATCCTTTGCTTTTCCCGAGTCAAAGACCATGCAGGCGACCACCGGCAGGCCCGTCTCACGCGCGGCTGCGATCGCAAGCCGGGCCTCCTCGAGGTCCGACATGGTTTCAACCACCAGGCCCTCAGCGCCACCAGCCGCCAGCGCCCGCGCCTGCTCCGTGAAGGCCTGCCGTAACTCGTCCGGCGTGATGTCGCCGCTCAGAAGCATTTTGCCGCTCGGCCCAATCGAAGCAAACACCTGGGCCTGACCGCGCGCTGCTGCGAGCGAGAGCTTGACGCCTCGCCGATTAATTTCCCCGGCTTTGGTTGCCAGGGCCTGTTCAGCCAGGCGAATGCGGTTGGCGCCGAAGGTGTTGGTGAGGATGATTTGGCTGCCCGCCGCGACGTAAGCTCGTGCCACCTCCGCCACCGCTTGGGGATGGCTGAGATTCCACAGGTCAGGAAAATCGCCCAACCCAAGACCTCGTGCCTGAAGCTGCGTACCCCAGGCGCCATCGGTGACAACCGGCCCGTTCGCCAGGAGTCGCTCGATGACCGGATGCATGGTAGCGCGGCGGATCAATCCTGGTTCACCGGGCCGCAGTCGCGGCCTTTTTTGCCAATGCGACCGCGCCCACCGCGTTCTCACTGTAACCATCCGCGCCGATTTCCTCGGCGTACTTCTGAGTGATGGGGGCGCCCCCGATGAGCACCTTGACTTTGTCGCGCACCCCGGCTTGCTTGAGAGCTTCGATGGTTGTTCTCATCGCCGGCATCGTGGTGGTGAGCAGCGCCGACATCGCAATGATCGTCGCCTCTTTTTCCTTTACGGTGGCAATGAACGTTTCCGGCGAGACATTCACGCCGAGATCGATTACCTCGAATCCTCCCCCTTCGAGCAGCGACGCCACCAGGTTCTTCCCGATGTCATGCAAATCGCCTCTGACGGTCCCGATCGCCACCCGGCCGAGTGGTTTATCACCCCGGGCCGTCAACAGCGGACGGATCAGTTCCAGGGCCGCTTTCATCGCCCGCGCCGAAATGAGCAACTCGGGAACGAAGTATTCATTACTCTCGAACCGGCGTCCGACTTCGTCCATCGCTGGCACGAGGCACTGGTTGACGAGTTGAAGCGGATCGGTGCCGGCCGTGAGGGCCTCTTGAGTGAGGGTGCGAGAGGTGTTGGCGTCCCCGGTGACAACTGCGTCATGAAGTCTTTTTAGGTCCAGCATAGCAGTGTGTTGGCTAAGGTCCACGATGGCAACCCCGGGCATGTAAACCGTAAGGGGCGGGCCAAGTCAACCGGAATGAGCAGCTAACCGGAATACTAACACGGCTATTCAGAATTCCTAATGACTGTGCCGCCACTGGTTTAAGCGCAGCTCCGGATTTTCGAATTTTCTTCTTTCGGGCTTCGGCCTTCGGATTTCAACTTCGGGCGCCGCGCCGGTTGAGTGTTACTCCTTCGGCAATTCCTTGACCCTTATATTCCTAAAAGCGACGGTCCCATGATCGCCTTGGAGGAAAATTGGGCCGGGTTCGGTAACCTTGTTATCGATCTCACTACCGGTGGCCTTGTTGCACTCGACATTGTCGTGAATCTTCACGCCATTCATGATGACCGTGATGCGGTTGCCGATGATGGTCGCCTCAGCGGTCTGCCATTCACCGCTGGGCTTGGTGATGAATTTGTCGGGCGCCTTGAAGTTGTAAATCGAGCCGTTGCCGGTGATTGAGGCCTCGCCGCTTTTGTAATCCCCAAGGATCTGGATTTCATGTCGTCCCCGAAGATAGAACCCGCTATTGGAATTCTCCGGAGTCATGTATTCGTAACGAACCGTGAAATTCCAAAACTTTTTCTCGGACACCAGGTCGGTGCCATGAACGCCCTTTTCCACGGTGTTTTTGAGAATGCCTCCAGGCAGGACGGTCCACGAATGGTTGCCGTTTGGATTTCGGAGCTTCCAGCCGCTGAGATCCTTTCCGTTGAACAGGGGTTGGAAGGCCTTTTCGTCATCGCCGGCGGCGAGGGCGAGCGAGGCGGTAGTGAGCAAGGTGGCAATTGTGAGGAGGGAGAGTTTTTTCATGGTTGATTGATTTTGCGTCTGGCTCGGGGTGATCGGATGACAATTCCGGTTCGAACCGTATCCTATGGACTGCTCCAGAGGGTCGAGTATTCAGTTCAAACCGTTACGTCGCGGCGTTGGGGCCGTGGGGCGGGAGGACACTTGGGTTAGCGTATCCACCGTGACCGAGGTTTAGGATTCAAGGTCTTCCTGGGCCCGAAAGCGGCGCAGGACCGCCGCCCTCCACGACGCTTCGCGATTTCGTGGGACGGTCGACTTTCCGAAGGTTTTGGAGTGCGGCGGCTCTGTGCCGCTTTTCGAGCGAGAGGAACCGGCTAGCCGTGCGAGAGGCGGGCGAAACGTTCAGCCGCCGCTTCCCAAGGACCCGGCTGACCTGGTTGGTAAGTGGTCACTCTCGAGGATTCTCGCACGACGGCTCGTATCTCGGCCAGCGAGGACAATTCACCATTCGAGCGCACCTGGACGAGCAGGTTGCCCATCGCGGTGGCTTCGACTGGGCCGGCCAGCACAGGCCGCTGACAGGCATCGGCGGTGAACTGGTTGAGGATCTCGCTTTTTGACCCGCCCCCGACGATGTGAACGACTTCGATGCGCTTGCCCGTGAGTTCTTCCAGCCAGCCGAGGACTTGTCGATACTTCAGGGCGAGACTTTCGTAGGCACAGCGCACCAGCTCCCCTTGGGTCTTCGGCACGGGTTGACGGGTTTCGCGGCAAAAATCCTGGATGGCCCTGGGCATGTCGGGCGGATTTAGAAAGCGCGGGTCATCCGGGTCAACCAGCGACCGGAGCGCAGGTGATTTGGCGGCGAGTTTAGCAAGCTGCGCATACTCGTAGTTCCTGCCGTGAGCATCGAAAGAGCGCTTGCACTGTTGGACCAGCCAAAGGCCCATAATGTTTTTGAGAAGACGATAGGTCCCGTCGAGGCCGCCTTCGTTGGTCAAATTCAATTCCTGCGTGCGCCGGGAAAGCGATGCCTTGTTTACCTCGACTCCCATAAGTGACCAGGTGCCGGAACTCAGGTAAGCCCAATTCGATTTGCCGGTATTGGCGGTGGGCACCCCGGCGACGGCAGAGGCGGTGTCATGGGAAGGAGGGGCAACGATGTTGACGTGGTTAAGTCCGGTGTGTTTCGCCACACTGGGCCGCAGAGGACCGAGTGCGGCTCCCGGAAGAATGATTTTTGGAAAAATCCGGGTGGGCAAGCCGAATTTCTTCAACATACCGCGGGCCCAGTCGTGAGTGAGCGGACTAAGGCATTGGGAGGTCGAGGCAATGGTAAACTCTGCCACTCGGGACCCGCACAAAGCCCAATGGACGAAATCGGGCATGAAAAGGAGGTCTTCAGCCTGGTCCAGCAACCGGGGCGTTGCTCGTTTGAGTGCGAGCAGTTGGAACAGGGTATTAATCTGCATGAATTGCAACCCGGTTTGAGCAAAGATCTCGGAGCGGGGAACTTTGCGAAAGGCCTTTTCCAGGATGCCGTTCGTGCGGCCATCCCGGTAATGAAACGGTTGCCCAAGCATCTCGCGATCGCGGTTCAGTAGTACGAAATCCACACCCCAGGTATCGGCTCCGATCGAGATTATGGAGTTTTTGTATTTTTTGGCGGCCAGCGCGAGGCCGTTTTGAATCTCTGCCCAGAGATGGAGGACATCCCAACGCAGCGAGTCAGCCAGGTGGACCGGTTCGTTCGGGAAACGATGGACTTCCTCCAGGCGGACGGTTTTGCCGTTCCAAAGGCCGGCGATGACGCGGCCGCTTTCGGCGCCGAGATCCACTGCGAGATATACCTGCTGGGCCATGGGGGGAAGGTAGGTTGTAATCGGTCGAAGGTTGAATCAATCCAGGACGACAAAAATGGTTGAGCCGGGTCAGGGGACACGGCGGACAAAACCTTGCCGGCGGCCTGCCCTCAGGCGGCGAGGCACATGAGGCAGCGTATAACTCCGTTTGGGGAGCACGGTCCGTTCGTAAGTCTTGAGTTCAGCAAGCCAGTCGTGGGCACTCGGCACGTTCATCGTTTCACAGTATTGATCCCAAACCGGGCCAAACGGCAACACCTTGGCCTCTTCCATGAGCGCGAGCCGAGAGGTATAGTCGCCTTCGGCTTCCGCCCGTTTTAGCTGATCAATGGGTGCCAACAAGGCCATCAGGAGCGCCTTCGACAGGTTCCGAGCGCCGATGACCCAGGCCGCGACGCGATTGATGCTGGCATCGAAATAATCGAGGCCGATGCGAACGCGATCGAGGTAATCGCCCCAAACCATTTCCTGGGCGATCGCAGTTAACTCGTCGGTTAATGTCACCACATGATCGCTATCCCAACGAATCCCGCGGCTGACATGGAGGGCGATCTGTGGCAAACAACAGAGCACGGAGGAGATCTTGTCGGCGATGCCTTCCGTCGGGTGGTAGTGGCCGGCGTCGATGGTCAGGAGGAGTTGGCGGCTGATCGCGTAACCCAGATAAAACTCGTGGGAACCGGGTGTGTAGCTTTCGGCGCCAATCCCGAAGAGTTTAGGTTCCACGGAATCGAGGTTATACCGGCGGTCCAATTTTTTCTTGAAGACAGCGTCGAGCGATTCGAGCAATCGTTCGCGCGGTCTCTTACGATCGGCAGGGGTGTCCTTCATGCCATCCGGGATCCACAGGTTGGTCAGACAGGGACTGCCGAGTGCCCGGCCGATTTCGGCGCCAATCTCACGACAGCGAATTCCGTGTTCAATCCAAAACGTTCGCACGGTTTTGTCCGGGCTGGTCAGGGTAAAACCGTCGACCACCTTCGGGTGGGAAAAATACGTTTGGTTGAAATCCAAACCAATCTTGAGTGCTCTCGCCCAGGCGATCCAGTTGCGGAAGCCCGCGACGGTCAACCCATCGCGGTCTTCCTTTCTTCCTGCCGGCTCGGCATAAGAAGCGTGGAGGTTGAACCGGTGCTTGCCAGGGATAAGGGAGAGAGCCTTTTCGAAATCGCTGCGCAGTTCCTCAGGCGTGCGGGCCTTGCCGGGATAATTGCCGGTCACGGCCAGCCCGCCTCCGATTTGTTGGCCGGCGTTCTCGAAGCCCCCGACGTCGTCGCCTTGCCAGCAATGAATCGAAAGGGGAATGCGCGCCAATTTCGTGAGGGCCTGATCCGTGTTGACGCCCAGCTCAGCATAACGTTCCTGGGCGAGGCGATAAGCGCGACCGCAGTCCTTGCTTCGGTTCATGTTTGCTCGAAAACGTTCACGGCTAAGCTGGCCGGATTTATGGCAGCTTCAACTGGTGATGCCAATCGCAAAAAGCGTTGATCTCAGAACAATCGGGTTTCGACGAAAACCATTCTGGTGAATGATTTGATCCAGGTCCAAGGTAAACTAGTTTTATGTTTGCCAGGCCGCTTTTTATCCGATTGAATGCGTTCATGAAAGTGAGCCGCTTTCGCTGGCGGCCACTTCCGATTTGTCCCACGACTCTAACCGCACTTAGGCATGCAAACACGTTTTGACCTCACCCAGGCAGATATTCCACGGGCATGGTACAATTTGTTAGCGGATTTTCCCGAGCCGTTGCCGCCGCCGCTGCATCCCGGCACGAAACAACCCATCCCGCCGGAAGCGTTGGAAGCAATCTTTCCCGCGAACCTGGTGGCGCAGGAGATGAGTTTGGACCGGTGGGTGGAAATTCCCGAAGAGGTGCGGGACATTTACGCGCTCTGGCGTCCAACCCCCTTGTTGCGAGCGGTGCGGTTCGAAAAGGCGCTGCAAACCCCAGCGCACATCTATTACAAATATGAGGGGGTGAGCCCGGCGGGCAGCCACAAAGTTAACACCTCCGTGCCACAAGCCTATTTCAACAAAGTGGCGGGGACGAAGCGACTGGCGACCGAGACCGGGGCGGGCCAATGGGGCGCCTCCCTGGCGATGGCCTGCAAGCTTTTCGGGTTGGAGTGCAACATCTACATGGTTAAGGTGAGCTTCCAGCACAAGCCTTACCGCCGCATGCTCATGCACACCTGGGGGGCGACGGTGCATCCCAGCCCGAGTGACCAGACGGAATACGGCCGCAAACTGCTGGCCGAAGATCCGCATTGTCCCGGCAGCCTGGGCATCGCCATCAGCGAAGCCTTGGAGGACACGGCCAAGCATCCTGATACCAAATATTCGTTGGGCAGCGTCATGAACCACGTGTGCCTGCACCAGACGGTCATCGGCCAGGAAAGCATCCGGCAGATGGAACTGGCGGGTGAAGAACCGGACGTGATTATCGGCTGTTGCGGCGGTGGCAGCAATTTCGCCGGGTTGGTTTTCCCTTTTCTTCAGAAGAAAATCAAGGAAGGGAAAAAGTATCGAATGATTGGGGTCGAACCTTCCGCGTGCCCGACTTTGACCCGGGGTGAACTGCGTTATGATTTTGGTGATACGGCGGAAACGACCCCCTTGCTGATGATGTACACCTTGGGCCACAAGTTCATGCCGCCGTCTATCCACGCCGGCGGCTTGAGGTACCACGGAATGTCGCCGATGGTGAGCCACGCGCTCAAACTCGGGCTGATGGAGGCCGAGGCGTATCATCAGACGGAGGTTTTTCAGCAGGCCACGCTCTTTGCACAGACGGAAGGAATTGTGCCGGCGCCGGAATCAGCGCACGCCATCGCGTCCGTGGTGAAAGAAGCGATTCGCGCGCGCGAGGCGGGCCAAAAACGCGTTCTGCTGTTCAATCTCTCTGGCCATGGGTTGCTCGATCTCAGCGCGTATGAGACGTACCAGAGCGGGAAACTGCAGGATGTGTGAAACCGCTCTGGTTGGTTGGCTTTTGCGAGCCTCGCAGGTTGGAAACCCGTGATACGGCAGATTGAAAATCTGCGCTACAATTCCTCGTTTGGGGCAAACCCGCGTCGGAGACAGTTTTCCGTGACGACTCTTGGGATCAAAAAGTTCTGCAGGTATTCATGGCCGCCAGCCTTGGTGCCACCGCCAGACATCTTGAATCCACCGAAGGGTTGCCGTTCGACGGCAGCCCCTGTAATCGGTCGGTTAATGTAGAGATTGCCGCAGACGAGCTCTGACTTCACGCGCGCAATGTTTTCTGGACTGCGCGAATAACATCCACCGGTGAGCGCAAAGTCACTGTCATTTGCCAGCGCGATCGCCTCATCGAAGTCTTTAGCCCGAGTGACTGCGAGGACCGGGCCAAAAATCTCCTCGCGGAACAGCCGGCTATTTGGCGGAACGCGGGTAAAAATCGTGGGCGGCACATAGCAGGCGTTCGGATCGTCGGGCACCGTACCTTGCCACGCGAGTTGTGCGTCCTCTTTCCCCGCATCGATGATCGCTAGGATCCGCTTCTGAGCCTCCCGACTGATTACGGGTCCGATCAGCTTGCCCGGGATCTCCGCCGGACCGACGCGGAGCGAGCTAGCGGCGGCGATGAGGCGGCTGAGAAACTTCTCGTAGTTGTCCGCCAGCACGACCAGGCGAGATAAGGCACTGCACTTTTGGCCCTGGTACCCAAAGGCAGACGAGATACAACCGACAACCGCTTCGTCGAGATCGGCATCGCTATCGACGATAATACAGTTCTTGCCACCCATTTCACACACGACCTTTTTCAGGTCGTTCTGGCCAAACAACGTGCGGCCGGCCGTTTCCCAAATTTTGAGGCCCACTTCTTTGGATCCGGTGAAAGCAATGAAATCGAGTCGGGGGTGACCGACCAGGTGCTCTCCCACTGTTCGGCCTGGCCCGGTCAAGAGATTGACCACACCCGGAGGCAAGCCGGCTTCAATGCAGAGGCTCATCAAGCGCGCGCCGATCACCGGCGTTTGGTCGGACGGCTTCATGATCACTGTATTACCAGCGACCATTGCAGCGGTGGTCATCCCGGTGAGAATCGCCAATGGAAAGTTCCAGGGAGCGATGACGATTCCAACTCCACGAGGCAGCCAATGCTGGAAGTTGGTTTCACCGGCGACCGTCTGGGTCAAGCGAGGGTGTCCCAACTCCCGCATCGCAGCGGCGTAGAAGTTGCAGAAGTCGATGGCCTCGGCTACGTCGGCATCGGCCTCGGTCCAGTTCTTGCCAGCTTCCAAAATCTCCAGTGCGCAAAGCTTCGCCTTGTCGCGGCGCATCAGCGCCGCAATTTTCTCCAGGAACGCGGCCCGCTCCGCGGCGGGTAAACGCGCCCATCCAGGCTGGGCCGCGCGAGCGGCCGCCAGCGCATCCTCAGCCCGCGCAACGTCAGCTTGAGCAGCATAACCCACGATTTCGTTTTGATCGCCGGGATTGAGCGAGGGGAGCCAAACCGTAGTCGAGACCGCCTTATTGTTAATGATTAAGGGATCGCGTTGGCCTAACCCGCG
>JANXQE010000035.1 GCA_025356925.1 Limisphaerales bacterium
CGGAGTCAAACAGGGCACGAATTAAGCGTCCGCGCCCAGCTTATTGTGGTTTAACGAACGGCTTGGATCAAACACGGCAGTCAGCAATGGAATCTGCATCCGCCAATCGGCGGATGGGCAGGCCGAATCCCGGGCGCGGGGAGTTGGGATTGGAAGGCTGGAAGTTTGCGAAGAACCAGCGCAGGCGAACACGATTGCGGAAGACAATCGTCCCGGCAAGCCGACAATCCGGCGAAACCGAGCAAAAGACACCGCTTACCAACCCAAATTGACCATGCTGACTTAGCCGAAGGGTGTTATGAGTTTGTTATGAGTTTTGCCAATTCTCGCAACTTGAAAACATGTAAAACATTCGGTTTTACCGTGTGATTGTTGGGGTTGGAGCGGGTGATGGGAATCGAACCCACGTGTGCAGCTTGGAAGGCTGCCGTTCTACCATTGAACTACACCCGCAATGTCTTTGAGTCTAGAGGCTGAACGCGCTTTGTCAATTGCACGGTGGCGGCTTTGGCAGGCCAAAAAGCCGCCCGGGGTTCCCAAACCAAGACCAACCAATCTGCCTCTCTGTCCGCCGCCCAGCCCGGCCCGTTGGCGTCGAGCGGGATTCGTTCACGCTTGAGCTCTCACGGGAAGCTTGAACTCCGATCGGCACTGTGTATGTTCGGCGCGCATGAATTCGCTGCTTCTTGCCGGCGGACGCGTTATTGACCCCGCAAACCGTTCGGACTTCATCGCCGACGTATTGATCCACGACGGAAAGATCGCTGCCGTTGGTCCGGAGGCCGCTTCACAGGGGCCGTCGGGTACGGAGCGCATGGACGTTACGGGGCTAGTGGTTTGCCCGGGTTTAATCGATCTGCATGTGCATTTGCGCGAGCCGGGCCAGTCCGCCAAGGAGACGATCGCGACCGGCACAGCGGCGGCCGCTCGGGGCGGCTTCACTTCAGTGGTCTGCATGCCGAACACCTCGCCGCCCATTGACAACTCCGGGACCGTGGCGCTCATCCATGATCTGGCCATCGCGCGCGGCCAGGTGAACGTGTTCATCACCGGCGCGATTTCAAAAAACATCGCTGGTGAAGAACTGGCCCCGGTGGGCTCGCTGAAGGAGGCGGGGGTGGTGGCCATCACGGATGATGGGCACTGCGTACAAAACAATGAGCTCATGCGGCGGGCTATGGAGTATGCCAGAATGTTCGACTTGCCGGTGATGGACCATTGCCAGGACTACTCGCTGGTCACCGACGGCGTTATGCACGAGGGGTACTGGAGCACGGTTCTGGGTCTCCGCGGCTGGCCGTCCGCAGGCGAGGAAATGATGGTTGCGCGCAACATTCTCCTGGCGGAAGCCACCGGAGGGCGCGTGCACTGCCAGCATCTCAGCGCCGCCGGCAGCGTCCAACTGCTGCGCGAGGCCAAGAAACGCGGCTTGCCGATCTCCGGCGAGGCCTGTCCGCACCATTTTACCCTGACCGATTCGGCTGTCGCCGGCAGTGACAGGTTCTGGGAATCCGAGAGCAATGGTATCTTCGGTTTTGACAAGGGCGACTCGGAACGCCCGCGGTGGCCGGCGTACGACACCAATTTCAAAATGAATCCCCCGTTGCGCTCACCCCGCGATCGGGAAGCTATCCTGGCCGGATTAGCCGACGGCACCATCGAAATCCTCTGCAGCGATCACGCGCCACATTGCGATTACGAGAAAGAAGTCGAGTTCGACTACGCGCCCTTCGGTATCACGGGCCTGGAAACCGAACTCGCCCTTTCGCTGATGCAGCTTTTTCATACTCAGCGGCTTAGTCTCTCGGACCTAATCGCAAAGTTCACCGTGAACCCGGCCAAACTCCTGCGGCTGGCCAAGGGCACCCTGTCTCGGGGCGCAGATGCTGATGTCACCGTGATGGATCCCAACTACCAGTGGCGATTTGACAAGAGCACTTCCGCAAGCAAGGCTACTAACAGCCCGTATTACGGCTGGAAGCTCAAGGGCAAAGCCGTGGCCACGATTGTGGGGGGCAAGAAAGTGTGGGTCGGCGACGCAAAGCTGGTGAAAGCCTGACCCCCGGGATCGCAAGAAATCCACGAACATGTTAGAAAGCAGGCTGAGCGCAGCTCGGAACGAGCGGTGACTGGCCGAGGATGTGAATTATGAAAAAAATAGCATTATGTTTAGTCGCTTGCTGGATGGTTTGGCAGGTCAACGCCGAAGAAGGGAATTGGCTCACCAATCTCCCCAAGGCCCAGGCCCAAGCCAAGGCGGAGAAGAAAATGGTGTTGATGGACTTCAACGGCTCGGACTGGTGTGCGCCCTGCAAAGCCCTGCGCAAGAACGTCCTGAACTCCCCGGCTTTCCTCGAGTTTGCCAAGGATAATCTGGTGCTGGTCGACCTGGACTTCCCGACCCACAAGCAACAAGCCGAAGAGCTCAAAAAGGCCAACCAGGCGTTGTCCGATAAATATCACGTCGAAGGCTATCCAACGGTGATCGTCCTAAGCGGCGATGGCAAGGAATTGAAGAAGATTGTCGGTTACGACGAGGGCAAGAGCGCCAAAGACTTTATAACCGAACTGCAAAAGCTCAAGAACCAGGGCTGAGGCGGGCGCGTAGCCTGGCAATCAATTTTTGTTTGGTCCTTGACCGCGCGGCGTGCTGGCCTAGCATCCGCGCGGTCGTTATTTTTAGATGAAAGCAGTTCTGGCGTTAGAAGACGGGTCCCTGTTTAAAGGCCAGGGTTTTGGCGCGCGGGCTTCAGCCTGCGGCGAGGTGTGTTTTAACACCTCGATGACGGGCTACCAGGAGATCCTGACCGACCCTTCCTACAAGGGTCAGATCGTCAGCATGACCTACCCCCTGATTGGCAATTACGGGGTAAACCTGCAGGATGTTGAATCCTGGAAGCCGCATGTGGCGGGCTTTGTGATCCGCGAATTATCGCCAGTCGTCAGCAACTGGCGGGCTGATTGCTCCCTTGCTGAATACCTGGCCAAGAATGGAATTCCGGGAATCCAAGGCATCGACACCCGCGCGCTCACGAAAAAGCTGCGCGTTCGCGGAGCGCTCAACGGCTTTATCTCGACTGAGGACGTAAGCGATGGGGAAGCCCTGGATCGCGCCAAACACTGGCCGGGCTTGCTCGGCATCGATTACGTCAAACAAGTAACACATCCGGAGTCCTTCCTCTGGGACGAGCGCGACGAGCAGAGCGCCAGCTTCAGGCTGGTGCAGGGCAGCACGGATTGTGATGCGCGCCTCGTGCGCGAGCCGTTGCCGCCCGCCGATCTCCCCATCGTCGCCTACGATTACGGGATGAAGTACAATATCCTGCGCCGCCTGCGCCAGCACGGGTTCAAGGTCCGGGTCGTACCGGCGACAACGCCGGCCGCCGAGGCCTTGAAAGACAAGCCTGCGGGCGTGTTCCTGTCCAACGGGCCAGGCGATCCTTCCGCGCTCGGCTATGCCGTCCAGGCGGTCCAGGATCTCATCCAGACGGGCACCCCCATTTTCGGCATTTGCCTCGGCCATCAGATCCTTGGCCAGGCGTTCGGCGGGAAAACCTTTAAGCTCAAATTCGGCCACCGTGGCGCCAACCAGCCGGTCAAGGATCTCGAGTCCGGCAAGGTCGAGATCACCTCTCAAAATCATGGCTTCGCCGTCGATCCGAACAGCCTGCCTCCGGAAATCGCGGTCGACCGTGTGAACCTGAATGATCAGACCGTCGAAGGCATGCGGCACAAGCGCAAGCCGATCTTTTGTGTTCAATACCATCCCGAAGCCTCACCGGGGCCGCACGATTCGACACCCTTGTTCGCCCAGTTCCGCGAGCTGATCAACAAGAGCTGAGCAAGCGCGGTGTTTCGCCGGTTCGGAGTGCTTTCGAGCGCTAAATCGGCGATCCGGTGAGCCGGACGCCGGGTCAAGCGCTGAAGCGGCATGAATGCCGCGTTCCCTGGAACGCCGTCGCGGGGCTTCGCGGCGGGGCATTTAGGTTTGACTTGCGTCGCTCGGTGGTGATAATCGAACTACTTACGTAATTTATGGCGAAACTTGTTCTCCTGAGCGCAGGAATGACTGGGCGCACCCACGACCTGAAAGCAGAGAAAACAACTGTGGGCCGCGTAGAGGACAATACGTTCCAGATTGCCGAGCCTTCGGTATCCAGCCATCACTGCGAAGTGCTCTTACGTGGCAACGACGTCATCATCAGAGACCTCAATTCCACCAACGGCACCTTTATCAATGGC
>JANXQE010000070.1 GCA_025356925.1 Limisphaerales bacterium
GATGCCAAGACCACCAAGACACCCAATTCAACAGGCCTGAGACCACGCCGAAACACCTGTTCGCGCCGACTCGGGGGCCGCGGAGGGCCGCGCCGGGCGCTAATTCTGGCCGCGGCCGGCTACGCCTTTGGTGCCCTGGACGATGGCGCGGGCCGGTTCCTTGGGCCGCAGCGCCCGCACCGCTTTGCCAGCCTGCCACATCTCGGAATTGCCAATGACGTTAAGCTCCTTCGTCAATTGTTGCTGGTAATTGGGCTTGCCGCAGCTCGAAAGGACCCGGGCGCATTCCTTCCCGGTTTTGACCCTCTGATAAAGGTCCTTGAATACCGGCAAAACCGCTTTCTTGAAACGGGGCTTCCAGTCCAGCGCGCCGCGTTGCGCGGTGGCGGAGCAGTTGGCGTACATCCAATCCATCCCGTTTTCATCCACCAACCGGATGAGGCTTTGGGTCAGTTCCTCAACCGTTTCATTGAATGCCTCACTGGGCGAATGCCCATGCGCGCGCAGGACATCGTATTGCGCTTCCATCACCCCGGCCAAAGCTCCCATCAAAACCCCGCGCTCACCGGTCAGGTCGCTAAACACCTCGCGTTGAAAGGTGGTTGGAAATAAGTACCCCGACCCGATGCCGATGCCGACCGCCAGGCAGCGTTCCTTTGCCCGACCGGTGGCGTCCTGCCCCACCGCGAAGCTCGAGTTAATCCCAGCTCCGGTCAGGAAATTTCTGCGCACTGAAGTGCCCGAGCCCTTCGGGGCAACCAGGATGACATCCACGTTCTTGGGCGGGACCACACCGGTTTGCTTGCTATACGCGATCGAAAACCCATGGGAAAAGCAAAGGGCCGCGCCGGGCTGCAAGTTCGCTTTTACAACCGGCCAAATCTGTCGTTGCGCAGCATCGGAGACCAACAACTGCACAATCGTGCCACGCCGAACCGCTTCTTCGATGTCGAAGAGCGTTTTTCCCGGGACCCAGCCGTCGCTGATGGCGGGGGCTTTGCTTCGTTGGCCCACGATGACATTGAAGCCGTTGTCGCGCAGATTCAGCGCCTGGGCCGGGCCCTGCACGCCGTAACCGATGATCGCGAGCGTCTCGCGCTTGAGCGTTTGCCGCGCCCGAGCCATGGTAAATTCTTTTCGCGTGACGACTTCTTCTTTTGTGCCGCCAAAGTTAATGATTGCCATAATTTTTAATCTCTTTCTGAACGTCAGGGTTAGCTTGTTTGAACGGGCGCCGGGCCCTGGCCGGGTGACGGGAAACCGCTGGGCCCAAAGCCTATTTCCGCGGCAAAGCCACTTTGCCGGTGCGGGTCAAATCGATCACGCCAAAGCTCTTCATCAGATCCAGGAACTTTTCGATCTTGCTCTCATTGCCAGTCACCTCGATCGTGAGACTTTTGGGCTGAACATCGACGATCTTCGCGCGGAAGATATCGGTGATTTGCATTACCTCGGCCCGGGTTTTTGAATCCACGGCGACCTTCACCAGCACCAGTTCGCGATCGACGTATTCGCCGTCACGAAAATCGACCACCTTGAGAATCTCGACCAGCTTGTTGAGCTGTTTAACAATTTGTTCGAGCGTCGCGTCGTCCCCGCGCGTCACGATCGTCATGCGCGAGGCCGTCGGATCCTGCGTCGGCGCGACGTTCAAACTGTCGATGTTATAACCCCGGCCGCTAAACAGTCCGGCGACGCGCGTCAGCACGCCGAATTTGTTTTCTACCAGGACCGAGATGGTGTGTCGCATAAACCCCGCCCGAAGACGGGGTGCGGAAGCTAACAACTAGGCGAAAATGGGTCAACTGACATTTTGCGTTCAGAAAAACGGGTTGTGGGCTTTTTCTTCTGCTACGGTCGTTAGCGGTCCGTGCCCCGGACAAATCAGGGTTTCCGACGGGAGCGTAAAGATCTGGTCCCGCACTGTCTGCCGGGCCAGTTCCCAGGACTGATTACCACGGCCGATAGAGCCGGCGAAAATTGCGTCACCAACGATCGCGACGTGGGGCGCATCGTCAGGCCAGGTGCCGACGACGTAAGTCGTCCCATCCTCGGCGTGCCCCGGCGTATCGCGGTGAGTGATTCTCAGGCTCCCGAGGTGGATAAAGTCACTGGGCCGGTTTCGCTGGTCGACGGGACCGCCCTTGACACTGGAGTGAAGCCGCGCTTTGGGGAAGGCTTTGCGAAGTTCCTCCAGGGCAGCGATATGGTCCTCGTGGCTATGGGTGATAAAGATGTGGCGCAGTTGGAGTTGGTTGTCGGCGATGATTTTTTCCGTCGGCGAGGCGTGCCAGCCTGTATCGAACAACGCGGCCTCCCGCGAGACTTCGTCCCAGATCAGGTAGCAATTGACGGCCATGCCAGCGTCAGTGCTGATGCAACGCAACTCGCGCCAGTTGGTCAGGTCCTTGGCCGTGGGCAACCAGCCTCGGGCCAGAGCTTCGAGCTTGGCGCCGTTCAGGCCAATCAGTTCAGCCAGAGCAGCGTAGTTGAGGCGGTGATCGGACTGACCCGCTTCCTCCAGGGCGTCGAATTGTTGACGCGTGAACCCTGCCGCTCGCGCCGCCGCGTCGGCGGAGACATTGGACATGCTACGGGCTTTGCGGACAATGTCTCCCAAGTGATCTTCCAGGTTCATGGGCGAGACGGTACCCCTCTTTCTCTGGACTTCAAGCTTGCACAACGCCCGCAGAATTCGCGCCAGCTCACTGGTGAGAGCAAAATCCGGGGTGCCGGATCATCCGGAGACGCGCGATCCCCACCCCTCGAACCCCCTGTGAGAGGTGAACATCAAAGGGCTCGTGGTTGCCGAGTTGGCTCTAGGGTTGCGCAGGTTTCTTTCGCAGCTTTACGATTCTCCGGTTGGCGTATTTCTCCTGGTGGCCCGGCGGCGGCGACCCGTTGTGCCAGGAGCTCCAACCAGTGAGCTGGCCTGGACAGGGCCTCTCGAAATGTGGTCAGCTCGACCAAAGCGTGCATTTGCGTAAAGCGGTGCTCGCGGGGGATGCGCGGACGGATGACTCCAGCCAAACCGATGCACGGGACGCCTAAATCATGACACCGTCTGGCGACTCGACCCGCTCCCTTGCCCATGAAGGTCGAGCGATCCATCTCTCCTTCGCCCGTGATCACCAAGTCCACCTGGCCAAAGCGCCGTTCCAACCCGACTTCGCGAGCGAATAGCTCAAACCCGGGCTCCAAACAGCCTCCCAGGAACATCCCGAACCCAAAGCCAAGACCGCCCGCGGCCCCTGCCCCGGGCGCGCCGGCCAGAGCGCGGCCGCGAGGCGCCTGGACCAGCGCTACCAGCCGTCTCAGGCAATTTTCGGCGGCAGGAAATTCCGAGGGCTTGAGCCCCTTCTGGGGCCCGTAAACTCGCGTGGCGCCCCGGGGACCGAGCAGCGGGTTCTGAACATCCACCGCGATCTGCAGATGCTCAAACCAACGAGTTCGGCGTGGTCGCCGCAGTTCAACGACCGTCGGCAACTCCGTCCAGCGCTCAATCGGCTTGCGGTGCTGGTTCAGAAACCTCCAACCCAAAGAGCGCGCGAGCCCGAAGCCCCCATCGTTGGTCGCGCTGCCACCCAGACCAACCAGGCATCGCCCCGCCCCCCGGTCAGCGGCTGCGCGAACGATCGTCCCGAGCCCGTACGTGTCCAATTCGAACGGGTGATAACGATTCGGGGGTAGCATGGCCAGGCCAACGACGGCGGCGCTTTCGATCACGGCGGTTTTGGTCCGGGGTTCCCACCACCACTGCGATCGGCAAGCACGATGAGCGGCGTCGCACGTATCGATCGACTGTGGAACTGCGCCAAGCAGAGCACTCATGACGCCACCGAAACCATCGCCCCCGTCACCCATCGGCAAGAGTGCCAACTCGTCGGCTGGCCGCGCTCGGCGCCAGCCACGCGCGACTGCCTCCGCCGCCTCCCTGGCCGTCAGTGTGCCCTTGAACTTATCTGGAACGATTAAGACCCTCAGTCGCATGGTGAGCCAAGCTCCAAACTCCCTGCGGCAAAGTCAATTGCAGATCCCGTTTCGGACGCGATTATGGATATTCGGGCTTCGGCCTTCGGAATTCCTTCTCGAGGCTTGGACTTTGGCGCGACTTATGGCAGCTTAAAGGATATCTGAACTATGAATAAACCGAAAGTAATCGCCTATCTGAAACCGAGTTGCGGCTGGAGCCAGGGTGTTCGCGCCGTGCTCCGCAAGTACGATTTGCCCTTTGAAGACCGCGACATCATCAACGACCCTGTTCAACGACAGGAGATGATTGAGAAAAGCGGCCAAATGCTCAGCCCATGCGTTGAGGTTAACGGTCACATGCTGCCCGATATCAGCGGCGATGAGGTGGAAACCTATCTGATGGCCAACAATCTGGTGCAGGCCAACGACCGCGCCGCCGATGCCCCGACCAACCAGCCCTGCGCCCACGAACTGCCCCAACCCGCGCCGCTGTCGTTCCGACCTTAAAAGGCATTTGAGGTTGCCACGGTGCGACCGCTGGACCACCGTTCCGCCATGAGAATAGTGAAGTCGGTCCGGGGGATGCAGCGACTGGCTTTGCGCTGGAAACGTGCTTCGGTCCGAGTCGGTTTTGTGCCGACCATGGGTTATTTGCATGCTGGGCACATGAGCCTGGTCCGGCGGGCACGGCGGCTTGTCGGGCCGCGAGGCAAGGTCGTCGTCAGCATTTATGTCAACCCCACTCAATTCGGGCCGGGAGAGGACTTTTCGGCATACCCTCGAGATCTGACAAAGGACGCACAGGCATGTCGCCGGGAAGGGGTGGATGCCCTTTTCGCTCCAACCGATGCGGAGATGTACCCAGGCGATGGGCGCAATCAATTCAGCACCTATGTGACGGAACAATCGCTGTCGCGCGTGATGGAAGGCGCGGCGCGGCCGACTCATTTCCGTGGAGTAACCACGGTGGTGGTCAAGCTGTTCAATGTTGCGCTCCCGGATTTTGCCGTGTTTGGCGCCAAAGACTTCCAGCAATCAGCCGTGGTCCGCCGGATGGTGCGCGATCTTGATATCCCAGTTCGAATCGTGGTTGCCCCGACCTATCGCGAACCGGACGGATTGGCGATGAGCTCGCGCAACAAGTATCTGGAGGGCAACCTGCGTGCTCAGGCAGTGGTGCTCTGGCGCGCTATCCAGAGGGTCCGGGTTGCGCTCCGAACGCGGTCGCGCGGGGTCTCCGCCCAGCAGCTCAAAACCGATCTCAAAGGCTTCATCGATCGCGAACCTGCAGCGCGGCTGGATTACGTCGAGTTTTTCGATCCCGAGACCCTCCGGCCGATGCTGAAAGTCACGGCGGGCACCCACATGGCACTGGCCGTTTTCATCGGCCAGACACGGTTGATCGACAACGGGCGATTGTAGCCGATGAAACAATTCGACTTCCTGGTTCTGGGCAGCGGGATCGCGGGCTTGTTTTACGCACTGAAGGTCGCGCCCTATGGTCGCGTGGCAATCGTCACCAAGAAAAACCGTGCCGAATCGAACACCAATTACGCCCAAGGCGG
>JANXQE010000095.1 GCA_025356925.1 Limisphaerales bacterium
CTTTTCGGCCGACCGGGAGCCGCCCGAATCCACAAAGCCACGCGCGGCGGCGCCGGGAGACAACCTGGTGCTCGAAGCTGAGCCTCGCGAAACAGCCGTGGAGCAGGCACCTCCCGTTTCGGCGAACCTGAAAACGATTGCAGAGGTAAACCATCAATACCGCATCGCGTCCTCGCGTGAGGAACGCGCCGAACTGATCCGGCTCCTCGAGAGCCAGCTTTCGTTCTGTCTCGACCTGGAAACGACCAGCCTGGATCCGAAGGAAGCGGGGGTAGTCGGGCTGGCCTTTTGCTTCGCAGCCCACACGGGCTATTACGTGCCGGTGCCACAGGAGGAAAGTGAGCAACGCAAAGTCCTGAACGAATTCAGGACGGTGCTGGATTCCGAAGGCATTGAAAAAGTCGGGCACAACCTCAAGTTCGATCTGGCCGTGCTAAAATGGCATGGGTTGTCTGTCCGCGGAAAGCTGTTCGATACCATGATCGCCCACAGCCTCATCGAACCTGACCTGCGGCATAGCATGGATTACATGTCGGAGGTTTACCTTGGTTACCGGCCGATTCCGATCGGCAAACTGATCGGGGAAGCCAAGGCTCAGCAGATTAGCATGGCAGATGTGCCCCTGGAGAAAATCGCCGAATACGCCGCTGAGGATGCGGATGTGACCTGGCAATTGCGGTTGGCGGTCGAGCCATTGCTCAAGGAAAAAGGCCAGGAACAAGTCTTCTATGAGATTGAATCGCCCCTGCTGCCGGTGCTCGTCGATATGGAGTTCGAGGGCATCAAATTAGACTCGGCGGCACTGGCTAACTTTGCCACTCAACTGGCCAAGGAGATCGATGAGCAGGAGAAAAACATCTGCCGCCTCGCGGGCACGGTTTTCAACCTCAATTCGCCGAGGCAACTCGGGCAGATTCTCTTCGACGTCATGAAGATTTGCGCGGCGCCGAAGAAGACCAAGAGCGGCCAGTATGCCACCGATGAGCAGACCTTGACCGCCCTGGCCTCAGACCATGAGATCGTGCAGCGCCTTCTGAACCATCGGGCGGCGACCAAGCTCAAGTCAACTTATGCCGACGCGTTGCCGGTCGCGATCTGGCCGCGAACAAACCGGGTGCATACCACCTTCAATCAGGTGATGACCGCGACCGGGCGATTGAACTCTCAAAACCCGAATTTGCAGAACATCCCAATTCGTACCGAGCGAGGACAAGAGATCCGGAAAGCCTTTGTGCCCCGCGCTCAGGATTACCTTCTCCTGTCGGCGGATTATTCGCAAATCGAGTTACGGATCATAGCTGCTTTGAGCCGGGAAGCGGGTTTGCTGGAGGCGTTCAACTCCCGGGCAGACGTCCACACTGCGACGGCGGCCAGGGTTTTCGGCGTGTTTCCAGAGATGGTCACGCCCGAGATGCGGCGTAAAGCCAAAATGGTGAACTACGGGATTGCCTATGGAATCTCTGCCTTCGGCCTGGCGCAGCGCCTGGCCATTCCGCGCAAAGAAGCTGCGGAAATTATTGACCAATACTTCAAACAATTTCCCGGCATTCGGCAGTACATGGAGGACACCATCGCGTTCGCGCAGCAGCACGGCTATGTCCAAACCGTGACCGGGCGGCGCCGTTACCTGCGCGATATACGATCTTCCAACAATACCATCCGCGGAGCGGCGGAGCGAAATGCGATCAATGCCCCGATCCAGGGCAGCGCGGCGGATATGATCAAACTCGCCATGATCCACATTGACCGCGAGCTGAACACGCGCAATCTCACGACCCGGATGCTGCTCCAGGTGCACGATGAACTCGTGTTTGATCTCTATATCCCCGAAGAAAAGGCCGTGCGGGACCTGGTCGAGGACAAGATGAAACACGCGATCAAACTCGCGGTTCCGATCGAGGTTGAAGTGGGCGTGGGCAAAACCTGGCTCGAGGCCCACTGAACCCCCTTTAAAAGGGTGGGCTATTTTCTTTCGACCTGCGCCTGGCGCAACGTGCGCGGCCGCGCCTCCGTTCGCCGAAACTGTTATGGACAGCACGAATGCCGATCGGCAATACTCCCACATCAGGTTCGCCCGTACACCGAAGCACGGGACAACAGATGAAACCTCTGACCACTACAGTCGCCGGATAGTTTTTCAAACAGGAGAGCGAATATGCGCAAATACAAACATCAGTTTAACCGCCGGGATTTTCTCGCGACCGCTGCCAAAGCCGGTGCCATCCTGGCCCTGCCTCAATTCATTCCCGCCAGAGTCCTGGGCAAGGAAGGCGGAGTCGCCCCGAGCGAACAGATTGTCATGGGCGGGATCGGGATCGGCAACCGTGGCACGTACGACCTGGGCTGTTTCCTGGAAGAACCGGACGTGCGCTTCGTCGCAGTTTGCGACGTCAAGGCCGAGCGCCGGCGCGCCGTCAAAAAGAAGGCTGATGACAAGTACGGCAACCAGGACTGCGCCACGTATCGGGATCTGCGCGAACTGTTGGCCCGGCCGGATATCGACGCCGTGCTAATCGCCACCGGACCCAATTGGCACTGCACCGCGGCCACCCTTGCCGCCAAAGCCGGCAAGGATGTCTATTGTGAAAAACCGTGCACCAAGAATATCGCTCAGAGCCTGGAACTGGCGGAGGTGTTTCGCCGCACGGCCCGGGTGTTCCAGGCGGGCACGCAACGACGCAGCCTGCCGAACTTCGCCTTCGCGATTGACCTGGCCCGACGCGGGAAACTCGGCCCGCTCAAAACGCTTTACGCACACCCGTATGGGCTGGCCACCAAAACCAGCGGCTGGTTGCCCCCGGAACCCGAACCGGACAAAGAACAGGTCGACTGGGATATGTATCTTGGGCCAGCCGCCTGGCGCCCTTTCAACAAAGCGCTGCTCGATGGGTTTAACTTTGAGAAAGGCGGAGGTCTCGTGGGCGGCGGCTGCCTGGAATGGGGTTCACATTGTGTCGACCTGTGCCAGTGGGCCAATGACGCCGACCGCACCGCGCCAGTCGAATACGAGCCGCTAGGGGCCGAACTGCACGCCCGCTACGCCAACGGCGTTAAGCTGGTGCTGCGCGACAATGGCTGGCTCCCGCTGGGCTCCTGTCCGGTTCGGTTTGAAGGCGATACGGGCTGGGTCGAAACGGGTGATGACGCGGATATCGTCGCCAGCTCACCGGCCTTGCTCGAGGGACGCGGCGCTAAAATCGCCGGCTACCCTGCAAATTTCCACATTCGCGATTTCCTCGACTGCGTCAAAACCCGTGCGAAGACCCGGGCCGATGCCGACACCGCGTGCTACGCGCATATCGCTTGCCATGCGGCCAACATCGCGCTCTACCTCGGGCGCAAGCTCCAATACGATCCGGTCAAGAACGAATTCATCGGCGACGAGCAGGCCAACCGGCTGCGTTCCGAAGCTCTGCGTGACCCGTGGCGCATTTGACCAATTCTCAGTCAGACCAACCCTAATAAAAGGACAACTATGTTCCTCAAGAATCATTCTTTAGGCCAGTACACCGCCCTGCTCGCCATGAGTGCCGTGGCACTCTGTCTGAGCGATGCTCGAGCTGCCGCCCCGATCAACTCAGCGGAAAAGGAAAAGGAGCTGATCGCGATCCTCCGCTCCGATGCACCGGCAGCCGAAAAGGCTGTCCCGTGCAAGCAGTTGGCGGTTTACGGTAGTGCCGCGGCCGTGCCTGTCCTGGCGCCTTTGCTGGAGAACCCGGAACTGGCTTCCTGGGCCAGAATCGCGTTGGAAGCCATCCCAGGTGAGGAGGCGGACGCGGCGCTTCGTCAGGCGATCCCGAAGGTGCATGGCCGTTTGCTGATTGGGACCATCAACTCCATTGGCGTTCGCCGCGACCCCAAAGCGGTCAGCGAACTGGCCGCGAGCCTGACAGATACTGATGCCGAAGTCGCGTCCGCGGCAGCGGTGGCGTTGGGCCGTATCGGCGGGGATCGGGCGTCCGCGGTCTTGAAAGAGGCCTTGGCCACGGCGAAAGCGGAGGTGCGTCCGGCGGTGGCCGAGGGCTGCATCCGCTGCGCCGAGCGGTTCCTGGCCGGGGGCCAGGCAGCGCCAGCCATCGAGCTCTACGACCTGGTCCGCAAAGCCGACGTGGCGAAGCAGAAGATTCTCGAAGCCACTCGCGGAGCCATTCTCGCACGCAAGTCGGATGGCATTCCCATGCTGCTCGAGCAGTTGCGATCGACCGACAAAGCGTTCTTCCAAATTGGACTGCGCACGGCGCGTGAACTGCCCGGCACTCAAGCGACGCAAGCTGTGGTGGGGGAATTGCTTCGTACAACTCCAGATCGAAAACCGTTGCTCCTACTGGCCTTGGCGGACCGGGGTGATGACGATGGCGTTGGTTATCAGGCGATTCTCGAAGCAGCCAAGAACGGATCCAAGAAGCTGCGCATGGTCGCAATAGGCGTGCTGGATCGGATGG
>JANXQE010000100.1 GCA_025356925.1 Limisphaerales bacterium
CACCTTCAACAGCAAGCCCGTCACGCAGGTGAACACCAAGGCATGGCATAAGGCATTAAAGCGCACAGGCATCGAGAATTTTCGTTGGCATGATCTCAAGCACACTTGGGCAAGCTGGCATATTCAAGAAGGCACCCCGCTGCACGTATTGCAGGAGTTGGGCGGATGGTCAACGCCGGAGATGGTGCAAAAGTATGCGCACCTGTCCAGTGAGCATCTCGCGCAATGGGTAGATCGCAGGCCAACAGTTTTGGCTGAGATTGAACCGGAAAGTGGTACGTTTTTGACTACAGGAAAAGAAAAAGGAGTCAGGCTTTTGGCCTAACCCCTTGACTTGTTTGGTAGGCACGTCAAGCAGAGACAGAACATAATGCCCGCCCTGCCGGCGCGCGCAGACCAGCGTCCTGGAATTGGGAGCCCAGGACGGGTCCTCACCGGCGGCGAGGACCGTGGCATCCCCGCCGGAGGCCGGAATCACGCAAATCGCAAAATCCCTGGATTGCGAGGTAAACGCAATCCACTTTCCGTCCGGAGACCAGTCCGGTTCGGTCGGATTGCCGACCAGGTTGGTGGGGATCCGCTGCGGCGCCCCGCCCGAGACAGAGATCTTGGACAACGACCGGCGTTCCTTTTCTTTGGAGGCGAAACAGATCCATTGGCCGTCCGGAGACCAGCACGGCGACGATTCATCCTGCGGTGACCTGGTCAAACGCCGCAGCCCAGTGCCGTCGGCGTCGCACACGTAAAGGTCGGTCCAACCGTCCTTGCTCAGGATCATGGCCACCTTGCCGCCATCAGGCGAAACCGCGGGGCTCATATTCGAGCCGCCGTACCGCGCAAAGATCTTCCGGGTGCCCGTCGAGAGGTTTTGGTAAAAGATATCCGGATGGTTCAATTTGTAGGAGGTATAATAGAGAGCCAGGTGTCCTGGGACGAATGAGGGAGCCGCGATGATGGTATTGTCCTTGGTAACCTGCTGGGCGCTGAACCCGTCAAAGTCGGCGATAAAAATCTCGCCGTTCGACCCGTTTTGGCCCTTGAACGCGATCTTGGTTTGGCCGATGGGCTTTCGGCCCAACGTTAGCACGAAATCGTCCACGAAGGCATGGGCCTGACGTCGGATAGAAGCGCCGGAATAAGCCTTGGCCACCTTCACGTTCTTGTTGACGTGATCCGTGACGCGACCTTGCAGGTTGCCATTATTGCTGCCAGTGATCAGGTACTGGGCGGCTTCCGAATTGGTAAAGGCAAAGCCCTGGACGTACAGATCGAGCTCCAGCACCTGGGCGGCTTCGCCGGTAAATCCACTCATGGAAACCAGAATCGGTCGCTCCTTGCCGGGGCCGGAGTACTTGTCGATGCTGATGGAGCCTTCCTGCGAAAAGGCTGAAGCGCAGACCATGGCTGCGACCGCGAATAACATGTGGCTCAATTGACTCGTTTTGTTCATCCCAGTGATCTTTTGGCTTTAACGTTGAAATTAATCGTAACCGTGCGCTGGTCTTCTTTCGAATTGTCCGGGAGCGGCGGCACGCGGGGAACGCGATCCAGGGCTGCCTGAACGGAACGATCAACGACCGGATCTCCCGAGGGCTTCGTGATTCGCCTTGACACCACGGTTCCATCTCGAGCGATGGTGATGGAAACCTCCGTCGTCGCTTCGTCATCCACCGCGCCGTCCGGCAGCAACCAGGCGTCCGAATACTTGCTTTTAACTGCCTGCCTCCAGTTGGCATAAGGCACGCCACCGCCACCAGGGCCTTGCAGTTCGACCGCGGTGCTGCTGGATAATTCACTTCCGATGTGCTCAGCGGCTCGTCCGATCTGGCGCGCCAGACGCCGACGCGCATCGGCCTGAGCTTTGGCTTCCTCTCGCGCCTGAGCATCCTCACGCACCTTTTTATCCGAGTTCGAGTCCTTCGGCCGCGACACCAGCTTGGTGCTGATTTCGATTTTCTTGGTTTCTTTGGCCGGTTCCAGCGAGGCCTCCTCCGGCTTTACCGGTTTAATGTCTTTTGGCGGGTCGGGTTCTCGAGCCTTCTCCGGTTGCGGTTGGGGCTTTGGCGGCGGCGGCGGAGACGCGGCTTGGGGCTGCGGTTGAGGCGGCTGCAGCGCCGGCGCTATCGGCAGCGGCTGGGCTTTGGGATTGCCCCCGCCCGGGGCCACAAGTTCATCGACCGTTTTAATTGGAACAAAGTTCAGGATCGGCGAATCATCAGGCTTGCTCTTCGACGAGACAACCCCCGGGTCGATTAAAAGGATCACTGCTAGCAGCAGGTGAACGCCTGCTGATGTCACAACGCACTTTTTTTGCAGCCGGTTCATTGGTGCTTGGCGGGTTCCGTTCGTGCGGCCATTTTGATGCCGTAACGCAGGCAACAATCCATCACGGCCGCCACATCGCTCCAACGGCCCCTCCCATCTGCGCGGATATCGACGACAAGGTTTCGATTGGACTGGGAATCTTTCACGAGGTTGGCCTCAACCTGCGCTAAAGACATCTCCTGCCGATTAAGGTAAAAAGTACCCTTTTGGTCGATTGCGACCGTTCGAACGTCGCGCTTATCACGTGGCCGGTCCGGCGCCCCGCCCTGCGGGAGCGCGAGCGGGATACCTTGCTCGAGCAACGGCGTGGTGATCACGAAGATGATCAACAACACGAAAGCCAGATCGAGCAGCGGCGTGATGTTGAT
>JANXQE010000238.1 GCA_025356925.1 Limisphaerales bacterium
TAGACGTTCTGCACGCCCGCCGGTGAAGCGGCAACCACGAGAAATGCCCCACCGGCAAGGACGGTCCCGGGAGGGACGGTGTAAGTCATCGAAGCCGAAACAATTTGATAGCCACTTAGGTCGTGAAACCACGGGTTGGAATTGTAGAGCTCGAGAAACTCGACGTTATTGCCGTCGGTCCGGGGAGCGGGTTTGTACATGATCTCCGAGATGACGATCGGAGACTTGCGGCTGGAGGGTCCGAGCGGCTCATGTGGGTTTGTCACGACCCCAACCACCGCGCCTGAAAGGTCGGCCAGGTCGCGAAACTGAGCCGTGGTAGACTGGACGGACGCGTGACTAGAAACCGCGAACCCAAAGTAAACCTGGCTGGGCATGGAAACCGTAGCGCTGCCCAATTGCGTCCAGGTCTGGCCGTCATAACTCCCAAAACCGGTGAAGATGTTCCCGGCTCGTTTGAGCCGCAGCCACGTGTTCGGGTAGTTCGCGGGAAAATTTCCGGCTGAGCTGGCCGCGCCGTTTGCTGGATCACGCCACTCAAACAAGGAGCCATTCATCGCGGGTGTGGTGAAGGCTGCCGTGAACCGCGCCCCGGCTTCCAGAGCCTCCCTGGCCATCAACCCGGCCTTGGCGAAGACATCCGAGGGAACCAAAGCCGCCACGCGAACTGCAACATCAAAGTCTCCGGTCCGTAACTGGTAATTCAAACCAAACTGGTCAGCGGTGCCGCCAACATCGCTGCCCGACGCCGTGACATTGAAACCGTTGCCCGCGGGCGCGATTGAAGTCCCCACCGGCGGATTCCCGATATCCTGCGTGGTGTAAGGGGATGCGGTGAAACGGACGGCCGTATTGGCAGCAATGGTGTTTGGAATGCTCGCACGGTCGCGTACGTTGTTAATGACGATTGTGTAATTGCTCCCGTAAACCAAGCCACCGGTTGCCAGTGTCACAGACGTTACATCCGCGGAAAGCGCTCCGGTGTTCACGGGGAGGCCATTGGTAAAGATGTAGTTGGCTTTGTTGGTGGCGCTGACTGGTTCCACAGTTTTGGAGTACATAACCTGGACGGCGTTCGTACCAATGTTCACGACACGCACTACGGTGGGAGGGACAGTGTCACGGATAACGTTGAGCACGATGGGCGCGCTGGTTACCGAGCCGACAGAATTGGTGAGGACACAAGTGTACGGTTGACCATTATTGCCGGCGACACTGACGTTGCTGACCGTGAGGAACGGTTTGTTCGAACCGATCAAGTTGGTCCCGTAGCGGCGCCATTGGTAGTCGAGCGAGGCGTGGTTCGTGGCGAGGACCGACAGGGAGGCACTCTGCCCCTCGATCACGGTAACATTAGTAAGCTGCTGGTAAATGCCAGGCAGTGTCTCCACGCCATCGCACGGGACCAAACGCGTCCCGGTCGCGCCTATCGCGGTCAGAGGTTCCTCGAAACTCCCGTCGGGGAGCTGCCAACGCACGGCCAGGTTGTCCCCGCCTTGCCCTTGCTGCATGCGCGCTTCGGTGTAGTAGCGTCGGCCAGCCTCGAGGGAAATCGGTGCGCTTTCCTGGTTCGGTTCTTTGGTCCATTCCCGAGGATTGGTCCAACCAGAAACCCAGGCCACCATGCTGACGTTCGCCGGGCTTTCGTCGGTGCTCAAAAACAATTGCGACGCGTCGTCGCTGGAAATCCAGAGGGTGTAATTGCCGTTGGTGGGTGGGACGAGGAACATCCTTAACCGCTGCCCGTAATAGTTCATCCCGCTGTTGACCTCGGTTTCGAAGTTCGTGAACACCCTCGTAAAGCGGCTGTCGGGACTGTTTGGCCAATTCGGATTATTAGCCGTGTTGGTGAGCATATCCATGGTGTTGGCCACCGGAGGCAAGCCTGTCCACAGCTCGCGATAAATTCCAAACACAGGAGGCGGTGGCGGTGGCGGAGGAGTCACATCGGAGACGGTGAGGTTGTTGAACGTGGCGGTGTTTAGCGCGGCGTCGTTGTGGGCCGTGACGGCCAAACCGACAATCGGAGTGGCGCCCATTGAGACCGTTGCTGAAGACCCAATTTGGGTCCAGCCTGAACCGTCAGGGCTGTAGAATCCGCTGAAGTCTTTGTTTGATCGTACCAACTTTACCCAAATCGGCGCAGTGACGCCGCCGACCTGCGAGTACCCACACTGGCCTCCGTAACTGGGCCGGTATTGGAAGTTAACCCCGTTACCGGGCGTAATGACCACGTTGGCAAACACCGACGAGGGATCGGCGCTATCACGAAACATGACGCCTGCCTTGGCCCATGGATCGGTGTTCTGGAGGCCCAGAACGCGAGCAATGATGGTGTTGGAAGTGCCGGCGTCCTGATAGGTGAAATTAAAAAGATCAGCCGCGTTCCAAATATCGGAACCGCCACCGGAAACCGTCCAGGTGCCGGCGGAGAACGAGCCGGAACCAGCAAGCCCAGGTCCGCCGATATCGGCGTCGGTCCAACCGGAAGGCAACTGAGCCTGAGCGACGTGCGCCAGCAACAGCGGCAGAGCTGCTGCCAGCATGGCTAGGTAGGTCGAGGTGAGCCTCTGACGGAATGTGCGTTTGGCGAGGCTGAAGCGACTTCGTTTAGCAGAGGCTTCGAGGGTTAAACCTAGGTTGCACATAATTCAAGGTTAGCCCGTGATCCAAAAGGCCCCACGCCAGGCAAAACCCGAGCCGACGTTGCGCCAGGATTAACGGGCAAGCACAGGCGCAGCCCGAGTACGATCGCACCAGTCTCAGCGGTATGACAAGCAAGTTCTGAGCCGTTCTCAGCGCGGCTTCTGAATCGGATCAAAGTCGGGAACTGGATCATTGAGCTTCATCCACGCGGGATCGAAGTCAGGCCAAACCCTGGACCCAGCAGGGGCCTGCTCCAAGTCCGAGCCTTATTGGCTCAGTTTACGGCGGTAATCGCGCCAAGTGTTCATCGACTCGGCAAGGTGCTCGCGGGTGTCGCCCCCGATGCCATAACACTGGAGGCCGACGGGGCCGGTGAACCCTAGTTCTTTCAAGGTTTTCAAAAGGGCCAGCACATCGAAGGAGCCGCGGCCAAGCGGCTGGATATAATGCCCCCAACCGGGCTTTTCATCCCATTCATCCGCCCCGTTTATTGAGACCGCAAGGAGCCTGTCCTTGCCGGCCTCCAGCAGAGAGCGGAAGTTGCGGTCCTTACTAACGCGGAGCCAGTGACAGAGGTTGAACATGGTGCCCACGTTTGGCCGCGCCAC
>JANXQE010000248.1 GCA_025356925.1 Limisphaerales bacterium
CACCAATTCTGCACTCGGGGCAAACATACGGGCCCCGACTAAATCCAGGCCGGTGCGCGTGATCAACCGGCTCAGGATCCCTCCCGTTCGCGACTTGTGCAGCGAATAGGGTGTAATGATGACGTACGCGAGCTGTTGGGCCATATCGTTTAGCGGGTCGAGGAAGGCTTGGTGACCGGCGACGCCGCAGGCTCGGTCGGCGCCACGGTCGCAGTCGCTTTTCCGCCCAGGATCTTAAACATCACTGTGCCGCAGGTCGGGCATTTGCCTTTAATGGCTTTGCGCCCGTTCTTCATGGTTTCCTCAACCGCATCGATGATTTCCTTTTTCGCCTTACACTTGACGCAGTATCCTTCGGGCATAAAATTTTTGCTGCCGGACACTTCATGCGCCTCGGCAGTTACGAAAAACAGCTTATGGGGTCGTTAACCCCACCGTCAACAGGTAAAAGGCCGTAGGGACGGGCGCAGGGTTGTCCACCGCGGTTCGTTCCATAACGCAACACGTTGGTAACAAGTAAATTATATATACATCCATTCACACTGCTCAACGGAGCGCCGACTCGCAGTTACTCAGGCAAGGGGAGTTGCCTGAGGGTCGTTTTGAGGATCTTACCCGTAGCGTTTCGCGGCAAAGACGCCAGGAGGACCACCTTGCGGGGGACTTTATAATCAGCCAGGCGCTTCCTTAGGAAATGGCGCAGGGCTGTCTCCTCGACGACTTCGCCATCGTTGGCCGCGACAAACGCAATGGGTTGCTCGCCCTTGCGCGAGTCGGGCTTGCCGATGACCGCGGCTTCTTTCACGCCCGGGAATTGGTATATCACTTCCTCGATCTCCCGCGGATAGACGTTGATGCCGTTTACCAGCAACATGTCCTTTTTGCGATCCGTGATGAAGTAATAACCTTCCTCGTCCCGGTAACCAATATCTCCAGTCAGTAACCAGGCATTGCGCAGGGCTTTGGCTGTCTCCTCCGGCTGTTTCCAGTACCCGAGCATGACATTTCCACCTCGCACGCAGACCTCGCCGATCTCGTGAGGCCCGAGCAATCGGCCCGACTCGTCTTGAATGCTGACCTCGACATGGGCGATCGGCAGCCCGATTGAGCCCGGTTTGCGGGTTCCGTCCAGCGGGTTCTTGGTCACCACGGGGCTGGCCTCGCTTAGACCGTAGCCCTCGATGAGTGGAATGTTAAATTTCGCTTCAAAATCTTTCAAGACCTGCACGGGCAGCGGCGCGGCGCCACTCACGCAGAGGCGCAGCGGAAGCGGCACGGGCATAGGTGAGTTAACCATGCTGCGATAAAACTGCGGGATGGCAGGCAAAACCGTTGCTTGTCGCTGCAGGATCTCCTGGAGAACATTTCTAACGGGATGAAGCGACTTTACCAGCACTATCGATCCGCCGACCAGCAACGGCAGCAACAATCCTACAGTCAGCATATAGCTGTGAAACAGCGGCAGCAAAACCGCGAATCGGTCGAGTTCCACCGTTTGGAGCACGATCCGGCAGCTCTCGACGTTGTGAAGCAGATTGCCATGCGACAGCATCGCTCCTTTCGGGCGCCCGGTCGTGCCGGAGGTGTAAATCAGCACGGCCAGGTCCGCCGTCGAAGGGTGAGCTCGGTGCTGGGGAAAATGTGGCGGCGCTTTGCCAGTTCTTGCGGGGGTGGCGGTCAACCTCTCGATAAAAAATAACTTCAACCCCGGCCGCGCGGCGGTCAAGACGCGCGAGTGAGAGCCAAGTTCGGCATCGGTGATCACCACATCAACCCCGGCATCGCCCAATATGAAATTGACCTCGTCGGGTTTCAGGAAATTATTGATCGGCACCGCTACAGCTCCGGCCTGCAGGATTCCGAACAACGACGCCACGAATTCCGGGCAGTTTCGCAGCCACAGCCCTACCCGGTCCCCGGGCTGCACGCCGAGCTCGGACTTGAGTTGCTCCGCAATCCAGTTGGTTTGGGCCCAAAGGTCGGCATAGGAGTACTCACGTTCGCCCCAGAAAAGCGCGGTTTTTTCGGGGCGCTTTTTCACTGAAGCTGCGAAGGCAGTGGCTAAATTCATCTTCATAAATGATAGAGAGAAGCGCCGCCTATAATCAAGAAGCCGCTCGGGCACGTGATTTCAGCGTTGCAACGTCCGGCTCCGGATTTGAGCCGGAACTGTCGACGCCAACTCAGGACCCCTTCCGTAACCCATTTAGAGGTGGCCCTTTGCGTCTTTCTAAATATATTTTCCCGGTGGTTGATAACGAACAGAAGCTGCAAGAATTCCTTCCCACGCTCCGGAACGCCTGCTGGGTGGCGGTTGATACCGAGGCCGATAGCCTTCACGCGTATCCTGAAAAGGTGTGCCTGATTCAGATCAGCACGGTCGGAGGGGACCGATTAATCGACCCCCTGGCGGAGATGGTGCTGGACCCTGTTCTCGATGCGTTGGCCGGTCGGGAGTTGCTGATGCATGGCGCGGATTACGACCTGCGCCTGCTGCGCAAACACCACGAGTTTGTTCCCAGCGCGATTTTCGACACCATGCTCGCCGCTCGCTTGCTTGGACTGCGCCAATTTAGCCTCAGCCATCTCGTCGAGACCTTTTTGGGCGCTAAGCTGGAAAAAGGACCGCAGAAGGCCAATTGGGCGTTGCGCCCGTTGACCGAGCGCATGGAGCGCTATGCTCGTAACGATACCCATTATCTCAAACCGCTCGCTGACCATCTGAAGCGCGACCTGGAAACCAAAGGGCGCCTCGAATGGCACCGGGAATCCTGTGCCCGGCTCATTACGGATTCTGCGCAGCCGCGCGCAATCGACCTGGACTCCGTCTGGCGCCTCCGCGGCAGTCATTTGCTGGGTCGGCCGGCGCTGGCAGTCCTGCGCGAGCTCTGGCAGTGGCGTGAGACCGAAGCGGTAGCCTCGAACCGACCGCCCTTTTTCATTCTGCCCCATGATTTACTGGTGGCCATCGCGGCTGCGGCCGCGACGGCGCGGCCGGTGGATCCGTTGGTGCCAAAGCATCTCTCAGACAGGCGCCGGTCGGGTCTGGCCCAGGCCATTGCTCGTGGCCTGGGCGTAGCGCCGGAGGACCATCCTGGAATTCTGCGGTCGATTGGGCGCAAACCCAGCGAGGTTCAGCGCAAGCGTTTCATGGAGCTCCAGAAGCATCGCGATGCCCGCGCCGAGGAGCTGGGCATCGACCCGACCTTAATCGCCAGCCGCTCTACGCTCTCGGATCTCGCGCACAATTGGGCGGTCCACTCGCTGGACCTGATGAACTGGCAACAACAGCTTCTCGCCTGAGTTACCGGATGACCTCGAAGGCGAACCCCTTCAGGTACTCCGTCTCGGGTATCATCGGTACGATGGGATGGTCAGGTGCCTGGGAATAAATGGCCACGCGTCGCAGGAGCCGCCGGGCATCGAACGCGGCTGACAGCACCGTGTCCTGGAACAATTGGGCATCAACATGGTGCGAGCAACAAAAGGTTGCCAGAGTGCCGCCGGGTTTAAGGAGCTTCAATGCGCGCAGATGAATCTCTTTATACCCGCGCAGCGCGTCGGGAACTGAGGCCCTATTGCGGGTGAACGAGGGGGGATCCAGCACGATCAGATCCCAGCGGGGAACCAGTTTTTCGTGGGCTTTGGTAGCCGTCTGCGCCTTTAACCAGTCGAACACATTGGCCGGTTCAAACGAGCACTTCGCTTCCAACCCGTTGACCGCCGCGTTGCGCTGTGCTGCCCCGATGGCCTCCGCGCTTTGGTCCAGCAGATGAACATGCGCCGCCCCCGATCGAGCCGCGTGCAAGCCGAACCCACCCAAAAAGCTGAAGCAATCCAGCACTTCTCCGCCTTTGGCCAGGTCCGCTACCAGGCGATAGTTGGCCTGTTGATCGAGATAAAGTCCGGTTTTGTGACCCGTTATCAGATCCGCCTCGAACTTCAGGCCATTGAGCACCACCGTGACGGGTCCGGATAACTCTCCTGCCAGCACTCCGTTGGCCGGCGCCAGGCCTTCGAACTTGCGCGAAGCCACCTCGCTGCGCTCAACCATGGCTCGTGGCGAAAAAATCTCCTTCAACGCCGCCACGATCAGCTCCTTCCGCCGGTCCATCCCCAAGGCCGAGATCTGGATCACCAGTATATCCTCGTACTTATCCACAATCAGTCCGCTCAGGAAATCGCTTTCCGCGTTGACCACCCGGAAGGAGCTGGCTCCAGGGAGATGCTTCTGCCGAACGGTCAAAGCAGCCCGGATACGCTCTTCAAAGAATTTTTGATCGACCTCGATCCGCTCCGGTGACAGCACCCGCACGTTAATTCTCGAATGCGAGTTGTAAAAACCAACTCCCAGCAAGCGTTGGCGGTGGTCCTTGACCTGGACCAAATCCCCGTCCGCTGCCGGGTGTGTCAGCCTGAGCACGGAGCCGTGATAGACCCACGGGTGGCCAGCAACGATCCGGTCGGCTTCACCGGGTTTAAGTAACAGCGTCGGCAATGATTCCATAGTTTTGTAAACAGTTTCGGTGGGTCCAGCCTTTAACGGCCTTTAGAATTGCCAGTGTCTGATACAGCCAATCGCACGTTAAGGCAAGCTTGCCGATTCTGCTGTGCGGGCGTATTTTGTGGAACCTTTGGGGCCTTGATCACCGTGACACCCGACGCATTCTCGCCCGACATCATCCTGATCCACGGAGCGGTCCATACCATGGACCCGACCCGTCCTTCCGCCGAAGCAGTCGCGATTCTCGGTGACCGGATTATTGCCCTCGGTTCAAACCGGGAAGTCAGCGCGCTGTCCGGCCCGACAACGCAGCTCATCGATGCCGGGCAGGGAACTGTCCTGCCAGGGTTTAACGATGCTCACGTCCATTTCCTCGCTGGTGGATTTTCGCTCTCAAATCTGGATCTACGCGAAGCCACGTCACCGGCGGACCTCGCACGGCAGTTGGCCAGGTTCGTTAGCTCGAAGCCAAAAGGCGGATGGGTTTTGGGCGGCGACTGGGATCACGAAAGATGGCCGCGAGCTCAGGGGCTTCAGGGTCCAGCCCCGCTTCCGAACCGTGCGACCATCGATCCCGCCACCCCCGCTCACCCCGTCCTGATCACTCGACTCGATGGGCACATGGCATTGGCCAACAGTCTTGCCCTCAAGTTGGCGGGCGTGAATCGCGAAACGCAGGATCCACCGGGCGGGGTGATCGTGCGCGAAGCTCTGACCGGCGAGCCCACGGGCATCTTGAAGGACGCGGCCCAAGTCCTGGTCGAGCGAGTCGTCCCTGCCAGGTCTGCTGGGGAAAAAATCGACGCCGCGCGAGCCGCCAGTAATCACGCCGCTACGCATGGCGTGACCAGCCTCACCGACGTTTCAGCCGACGACGACTTTGGTTTGTATCAGGCTATGCTGGGGCGGGGAGAACTGAAAACCCGGATCTATGCCGCCCGCTCGATTGTTTGCTGGGAGACTCTCGCGAGGGCTTCCGTGCGCTCGGCCTTCGGCGACAACATGCTGCGCATCGGTATTCTGAAAGGATTTTCCGACGGCAGCCTTGGCAGCTCGACCGCCCTGTTCTTTGATCCTTACGACGATGCGCCAAACAATCGCGGATTGGTATTCGACCAAATGTTGCCTGAGGGCGTCATGCGTGAGCGCGTCGAGGCCGCCGACCGAGCCGGCTTACAGGTCATGATCCACGCCATCGGCGACGAGGCAAACGTCCGGATCCTTGATCTGTATCAGCAAGTCGCCCAGGCAAATGGCCCTCGTGACCGGCGTTTTCGGATCGAACACGCCCAGCACCTGAGCTCGCGTGAAGTTCCTCGATTCGGCCAGGGGAAGGTGATTGCTTCCATGCAACCCTATCACGCTGCCGATGACGGCCGTTGGTGTGAACAGCGTCTCGGCCGGGAACGCTCCAGAGGCGCCTACGCTTTCCGCTCGCTCCTCGATACCGGTGCGGTGCTGGCTTTCGGCTCGGACTGGACCGTCGCACCGCTCAACCCGCTGCTGGGCATCAAAGCCGCCGTCACGCGCCAAACCCTCGACGGACGGCACCCCGACGGCTGGCTTCCAGAACAGAAGATTTCTCTCGACCAAGCCATTCGAGCCTACACCTACGGCTCGGCCTACGCCGAGTTTGCCGAAGCGTTTAAAGGCACACTCAAGCCAGGCAACTTGGCCGACATCGTGGTCCTCGATCGTGACATCTATAAATCACACCCCACAGAAATCGACCAAGCCCGGGTCGTGTTGACAATTCTGGACGGGAAAATCATTTACCGGTGTGGGTGACCCGGTTTCTGGCCGCTTCCATGCAGCGCCTGGCGGGCCGGACTTGTCCCCGGCACCGCCGGCTTGCAAGAGAGCCTGGGGAATCTCGCGTGCGTTCGATGGCAACGGTGTCCGATCCAGAAGGAACTCGGGGATGACCTGGTTAGACAAGAGCGGCAGGGCTCTGCTTCTTGCCTTGGCAAGGTTCGCCGATCGGGCTAGGGTCTGCGCCTGTCTTTTCATCAGGATTGATGTAACTTTTTAAGCTAAGATTTATGCGCTCTGACACTATCAAAAAAGGCTTCGAACGCGCGCCCCACCGCTCCTTGCTCCGGGCGACTGGTTCCATCGAATCTGAAGCGGACTGGGATAAGCCCTTCGTCGCGATCTGCAACAGCTACACCGATTGCATCCCCGGCCACGCGCACCTGAACGAAATCGGGATGTTAGTCAAACGCCTGGTCCGCGAGGCCGGCGGCGTGCCCTTCATCTTCAACACCATTGGCGTTGATGACGGGATTGCCATGGGCCACGGGGGGATGAAATATTCGCTGCCATCCCGCGAACTCATCGCGGACTGCGTGGAAACCATGATTCGAGCGCACTGCTTCGACGGCATGGTTTGCATCCCGAATTGTGATAAGATCGTGCCGGGGATGCTGATGGCCGCCATGCGCGTCAACATACCGACGGTGTTCGTCAGCGGTGGTCCAATGGCTGCCGGCGTCGCCCAGCAGTCGGCTGAGGGGGATCTGCCGGCCCACTTGCGCCCGGCAACCCAAAAGTCTGATCTCATCTCCGTGTTCAAGGGGGTAGGGGAGCTTCAAGCCGGAAAAATCAC
>JANXQE010000522.1 GCA_025356925.1 Limisphaerales bacterium
CCATCCTGTGCATCCTGTCGTGATCATGGCCTCGATGAAATCGACTTCGCCCTTCGGGTTTAGACCGAGGCTAACAGACTTTAGAGCCGCCCGGTAGTCGCTGCTTGGCCCATTCTAGGGCCTCGGCGGGCGTTTTCAACTCATCCGCGAGTTGCTTGTCGCGGAGTTCGACCAAGAGCGCGCCGAGCGCAGGGCCGGGTGTCATCCCTAACGCAATCAGGTCCTCTCCCTTCAGAAGCGGCGGCACGATCTCCGGCATTTTCTCTAGCTCGGCCGACTGGGCGACCAGAGAATCATAAATATCGAGCCGCCCGTGCGAGCCGAGGCAATCCAACCGGTGAAGCTCCAATTCCAGGGGAAAAGTGGGCCGCAGCAAGAGGCGCCGCAACGTGGCTTTGCGCATCTCCGGCACGTCCTTGAATTGCATGTGATACCGAACCGCTTTGACGATTTCCTCGATTTGTTTTCGCGGGAACCGAAGCCGTTCCAACATGGCTTCAGCCATCTCGGCGCCAATCCGTTCGTGGCCATAAAAATGGATGCTGCCGCTGATCGGGTCGCGGGTGGCGGTGACAGGTTTGGCGACGTCATGGAGCAGGACTGCCCAGGGGAGAGAAGGATCAGAGTGCGCGGGGAGGTGCCCCAACATCAGCAACAGATGCTCAAATACCGAACCTTCCGGGTGATAATCCGGAGACTGCTCGCACAGGCGAGTCGCCGCAATCTCGGGCAAGATCTGGTCGAGCAGGCCGCTCTGCTGAAGCAGTTCCAATCCTCGAGCCGCATGGGGAGGCTGGAACAGCTTCAGCAGCTCATCCCGGATGCGTTCGGCGCTGATCCCGCGTATCTTCGACGCTGCGGCCTTGATCGCCAGGAACGTTTCCGATTCGATTTGGAACCCGAGTTGGGCGGCAAAGCGTACCGCTCGCAACAGCCGCAAATGGTCTTCGGCGAAGCGCTCCGCTGGCGAGCCGATCGTGCGGATAAGCTTCGCGCCCAGGTCCTGTCCGCCGCCAACCCAGTCGTGCAACTCCTTGCTTATGGGATCATAGAACAACCCGTTGATCGTGAAATCGCGCCGGCGGGCGTCGGCTTCCGCGTCGCCGAAGCTAACCGTGTCGGGATGTCGCCCGTCCCGGTAATCCGCCTCGGCGCGGAAGGTCGCCACCTGGAACTGGTGGTCTCCTTCGACCACGATCAGCACTCCAAACTTTCGCCCGACGGGGATCGTGCGCCGAAAAAGCTTTTCCATCTGCTCGGGAACAGCGGAAGTGACGATGTCGTAATCGCCCGGTTCACGACCCAGGAGAAAATCCCGGACGCAACCGCCCACCCAAAACGCCTTGAAACCAGCTTGCTCCAACCGAAGGACGATCTCGGTGGCCTTTTCTTTCACGCTATTTTCCATGGTCCCGTCCCAAGCCCATAGGGCGAAAGAAAATAGCCCACCGTTTCAACGGCGGGTGGTCGCAACGGAGTGGTCCAAAGTCCCGTCAGGGACGACAGAAAGGTCCGACTAAAGCTGTTGCTTCCGTCCCTCACGAGACTCGGCTCAAAATCGGTTGTCTCTTGCCAGACAGCGACGTATCGACGAACCATCGGATTTCCGAAAATCATTAGCCGTCAACCTGCAACCTGGCGCTGAGTTACGCAAGTGGCTGATACAAGAATCGTCGCTTGAGACCACACGGGTGTCCTCACCCGGAGATAATCCGAAATGCGCTGCGACCGAGCCGCAACAGAACAGGCAAAACTTGCCGATTGACGCTCCCGATAACGCTGGGCAGATTACATGGCATAGTGAGCGTGGGCGAAATCCAATTCTCCCGGACCAGCGCAGCCTTAGGTGAAGGGGATGTGCGCAAGGCAATTTCTATAAGTTGGATTTCTCAGACCCATAAAAATGAGTTTTGAATGGTGGTGTCGGAGTAATCATTTAGCAGTTGCCCTACAACCGAGTATGACCTCGACAAAATCCAGGATCAGTCAACACGAACTTCCTGCAGAGAGCAGTCACGAGCGCAGCCTTCAGGCTGGAACAGCTCCGCCGTTTCAGGATTGCGGACGATCCGGTAGTCTCTCCTTCGACCACGGCCGCCATCAGCCCCCAGGCCGGCCCGTGCTCCTGGCCGCAAAGCGCCAAGATCGCCGCCACTTCGCTTTCACTCTGATCGAGTTGCTCGTGGTGATAGCGATCATTGCCATCCTGGCTGCTATGCTCCTTCCGGCCCTAAGTAAGGCAAAAGCCAAAGCCGTCCAAACGCAGTGTCTGAGCAATCTCAAGCAGCTCAACCTTGCGGCTGTGCTCTATTCCGGGGACAACCGAGACCGCACCCCGGCCGCCAATAGTGTGATCATCGGCGGAACGCGGAAGGATATTTGGTGGTGGTATAAGGACCTGGTCAAGCCCTACGCCGGAATCAGAACCCCGGCTTTCCTGGATCCGCCGGCGCCGCAAGGCAGCAACGACATGGTCTTCCATTGTCCAAAGGACCGAGGCTGGAAGGAGGTCGGGCCGCTCTATGCAATGCCGCACTATTACAATGCGACGCTTGACTACGGTAGCTATGTTTATAACGGCTGTGACAACCTCGGCAATTCTACAAATAATCTACTCAACATCCCGTTGTCCAACGTCAAACATCCGACGCGCACCTGGCTGATGTCTGAATGGGCAATTCATTGGGGCTATTCCTGGCACAAGAACTTGTACGGCG
>JANXQE010000527.1 GCA_025356925.1 Limisphaerales bacterium
CAGGCGCGGTTCGAGGTGGGGTAGATCGTCTGCCGCTTCGTCCATCTCCACGTGGGGGAAGCGGGCGATCCTTCGCTGGGACTCGAGAAAGCGCCGGTGGAGGGTCGTAAACAACCATGCTTTGACTTTGGTCTTATCTCTCAGTTGATGGCCCTTCGCGGCCCAAGCCAGGAAAGTGTCCTGAACCAGGTCGCCGGCATCGCATTCGGTTCTTGTGAGGCTCATGGCAAAGCGGTACAGCGGGCCATAGTAAAAGTCCACCAAGTGCTCGAAATTCAATTCAGCCTGTTGGCCAGCTTGATCATATGAGCTACAAGCTGACACAAAAGTTCCGGTAAAAGCGCAGGCTCCTGCTTGGCTTAGTTCGCCGTTCAGAGCAAACGTCCCGGTGAGCATGGCTGCATCAATGTTAACGGCATACGGTAACACGGCCGAACGGTCACTGGCGTCGGTGCGCGTCGTGGCGCTTTGGAAAGCGAACACCAACGACACAAATACTCTTCGCCAGGGCGTGAGGGTAACGTTAAGGCTGGTGATTTGGGAATCATAAACAATTGCTAATAGACTGGCGCCTGGCGAGACGTCACTGGAAAATGGGATAACGGGCAACTCTCGACTTGTTTATCATATGACCTTAAACAACCGATTTAAGGGAGACAGGGGCCCCCTTCGTTGCGTGTGAGTAACGAACCTCCGGTTTTGTTCCCAACTATTTGCAGGAACGCGGGGGCCCGGCCCCAAACCCTCGCCTAAGGACGCGGCGACGAAAAAAATCCGGGCCGCCGTCACTTGCTCGAAATAGTTTCCGGCACCCGGCGGCAAAATCCTCGCCCTAACTTCGTAAAATTGGTCTAACCTCGTAAATCAGAAACAGTTGTTCCGATTCATCCGCCCAGCCACCTGAATCAGCAACAAGCGAAACCTCTTCATTGGCGCCGTCCGCTCCTCTCCTTTCAAACACAACCCCTTAACCTGACGCAAGGCTTTGGCCAACGGCTCGCTCAGCACGGCACTGACGGCGAAAAGGATCCGCCCGCCCGGCTCCGCGCTTCGGTCCGGATGCTTCAGCCAATCCACTCACTCGTCATTGTGGCAGGCCGAGTCGCCTCGAAAGTATCGCTTCTGGATCCCTTCGGGCAGCGCCGCAAAGGCCAACTGGGCACACGTCGAGGGATCCTGCTTGGCGGGCACGTTGCCGTCCCGAAACTCGTCGGCTAAAACCAAGTCGGCTCAGCTCCCGTCCTCCCTACCACAATTTTGTCCTGCACCCTCCACCCAGCGACACCTTGGACGCAGGCTTGCGCAATACCGGCTGCCATGGAACACTAGCGGGCTCGATTTGACGAAAATCCGGATTAACACAACTGTGCAGCTATGGTTTACACTGAGGAAGAAGAGGCCATGAAGGAAACCGAGCCACACCAGCGAAAATTTGAGTGGTTTGAGAAGCAGGGCCATAAGCCGGCTTGGGTTTTTCCTTTACGCAAGGCTGGAATGGCCCGCTTTGCCGAGCTGGGGTTCCCGACGCTCCAGGACGAGGATTGGCGCTTCACCAACCTCGCGCCTTTGGTCAAGCTGCCGTTCAAACCCCTGCTTTCATCCTCTCCGGACGGGATCACGAAGGAAACGCTGGCGCAATTCACGTTCGGGGAGCTTGATTCGACCCGATTGGTCTTCGTTAACGGCCACTTTGTGCCGGCGCTATCTTCACAAGTCCCTCCGCCGCAGGGCGTGAGGATAAAAAGCATAGCCGCCGCTCTGGCCGAGGACGCCGACTTGCTCGAAAAACATCTGGGCCGATATGCGCAGGAAGCCACCAACCCGTTTTCAGCCCTCAATAGCGCCTTCTTCCAGGATGGCGGCTTTGTTCACATTTCCCCGGGGACAGTCCTGAAGCAACCGATCCACCTGGTCTATGTGTGGACTGCGGCCGAGCCCGGAACCACCGCGCATCCACGCAACCTAATTGTCCTGGAGAAAAACAGCCGGGCCACGGTCATCGAAAGCTATGCCAGCACGATCGACGGGGCGTATTTCACCAACGCGGTGACCGAGCTGGTGTTGGCCGAAAACGCGGCGCTCGAGCACTGCAAATTTCAAGACGAGAGTCTGAGCGCGTTTCACATCGCGGCCATCCACGCGCACCTTGGAAAAAACTCAAACCTGATCGCTCACTCCATCGCCACGGGCGCGCGCCTCTCCCGCAACGATATCCGCACCAACCTGGCGGCCGAAGGTGTGGAATGCGTGCTTAACGGGCTGTACCTGACCCGCGACGAACAGTTGGCGGATCATCACATGATCGTCGAGCATGCCCAGCCCCACTGCAACAGCCACGAGTACTACAACGGCATTCTCGATGGCCGGTCCCGGGGCGTGTTTCACGGCCGGATCCTCGTGCGCCAGCCCGCCCAGAAGACCGACGCGAAGCAGACTAATAAGAATCTCCTGCTTTCCGACGAGGCCACCGCCGACACAAAACCGCAGCTCGAGATTTACGCCGACGATGTCAAGTGCACCCATGGAGCCACGATTGGTCAGCTAAATGAAGAATCGATCTTTTACCTGCGTGCCCGAGGGATTGGGGCCGAGCGCGCGCGGCGCATGCTGATCCATGCGTTCGCTGGGGAGATTATCGAGCGAATCCGTTACGCGCCCGTTCGCGAGGAGCTGGACCGCGTCGTATGGGAACACCTCGAGACAAACCCCCGGATTGCCGGAAAGGACTGAGCGAAGCTCGAATGATGTTCGACGATCTTTCTGATCTGTACCAACAAGTTATTCTCGACCATTGCAAGCACCCGCGGAACTTCCATGAGCTCCCCACTGCGACGTGCTCGGCTCAGGGGCGAAATCCCTTGTGCGGCGACCAGTTAAAGCTTTTCCTGGCCCTCGACGGAGAGGTCATCAAAGATATCAGCTTTCTGGGTTCCGGCTGTTGCATCTCCAAAGCCTCGGCATCCCTCCTGACCGATAGCGTCAAGGGCAAAACAAAGGCTGAGGTGCTGAGCCTATTCGAGCAAGTTCACGAAATGGTCACCAGCGGCGAGGTCAAGGGCGACGTCGGAAAACTGGCCGTCTTCGCCGGCGTTCACAAATTTCCCGCGCGGGTCAAATGCGCCATCCTGGCCTGGCACGCGCTCAAATCCGCCCTGAGTGGCGCGGGTGAGCCCGTGAGCACCGAAACCGAGGAGATGTAGCCGCCGCCGAGCTTTTGGCGACAGCGCCCTCAGGATCGGCTATATTGAAGATCGTTGGGGATAAGCGTCCGTCCGGATTGTGATGGGACAAGGCCCTGCGGCTTGATTTTGGTTCTTAATCCCAAGCATCTTTAATTGTAATCTATGAATAGCAGCGAATCTATTGCGATAGCGCGGGACGTCGAGGCCGCCATGATCCCGATCGGCACCAAAGTCACTCTCCAGAAGGGTGAGCAGGCCTATTTGACGCAATCACTGGGTGGCAGCTACACGGTGGTCGTCAACGGGAATATGTTCCGCATCGAAGGCAAGGACGCGGACGCCCTGGGCCTCGCTCCCGCTGCGAAGCCCGTGAGCACCGGGACGCCGATTACCCAGGAACATTTGGAAAAGGAAATCTGGAATCAGTTGCGGACGTGCTACGACCCCGAGATCCCGGTAAACATTGTCGATCTTGGGCTGATCTACGATTGCCACCTCGCGCCGCTCGATAGCTCGGCTTACCGCGTCGAGGTCAAAATGACGCTGACGGCCCCGGGCTGCGGCATGGGCCCCATGCTGGCGCAGGATGTGCAAAACAAAGTGCTTGGTTTGGAAGGAGTCGACGATGTCGCGGTGGAACTCGTCTGGGATCCTCCCTGGAACCAGGCGATGATGACGGAGGCGGCCAAGCTCCAATTGGGCTTGCTCTAAAGCCGTGGAGGTTCCGTGAAGTGTCGTTGCGAATTCTTGAAGCTGCGTTGAACCATATGGACTGGTCTCACAGCCGAGCCGACTTTCCCATCCTGAACGAAAGGGTTCATGGCCAGCCGCTGATTTATTTCGACAATGCGGCCACGACTCAAAAACCCCGCGTGGTCCTGGATCGGCTGCGCTCTTATTACGAACACGAAAACGCGAATGTTCATCGCGGCATCCATGAGCTGAGCAATCGCGCCACCGCGGGTTTCGAAGCCGCCCGCGCGCGCGCCGCACAGTTCCTGAATGCGCGCAGCGCCGACGAAATCATCTTCACTCGTGGCACCACCGAGGGGATTAACCTGGTGGCCGCAGCTTGGGGCTCAAAACACCTCCAGCCCGGCGATAAAATCCTGCTCACTGAAATGGAGCACCACAGCAATATCGTTCCCTGGCAATTGCTGGCCGCGCGCACCGGAGCGGAGCTCCTTTTCCTGCCCGTCACGGGCGACATCGGTTTATTAGATCTCACTCGGCTCGACGAGTGGCTCACCAAAGGGGTCAAGCTCTTTGCCATGACACACATCTCGAACTCGCTGGGCACCATTAATCCAGTGATCGAGCTCTGCGCGCGGGCTCGAAGGATGGGCATCCACACCCTCGTCGATGCGGCGCAGAGCGCCGGGCATCGCCCGCTTGATGTCCAGGAGATCGGCTGCGATTTCCTGGCGTTCTCGGGTCACAAAATGTGCGGTCCCACGGGCATCGGCGTGCTCTACGGACGCCAGGAAATTCTCGAAACGATGCCGCCGTACCAGGGCGGTGGTGAAATGATTCTCAGTGTGAGTTTCCAAAAGAGCACCTGGAAAAATCCACCGCACCGTTTTGAAGCGGGCACACCCGACATCTCTGGCGCCGTCGGACTCCACGCCGCGATGGATTATCTCGACGCAATTGGACGCCAAAAAATTGCCGAACATGACCAGGAGCTGGGCGCCTATGCCAATGAAAAGCTTGCAGGTATGAAGGGAGGCATCCGCCTATTTGGCCCGCACATCGGACGGGCCGGCGTGGTCAGTTTCCTGCTCGAGGGCGTTCACGCGCATGACGTCGTCACAGTCGCCGACCAGCGCGGTGTGGCTTTGCGCGGCGGCCATCATTGCAACCAACCCCTCATGCATAAACTCGGTGTTGAGTCCACGGCCCGCGCCAGTTTCTATTTCTATAACACCAAACAGGAAATCGACCGTTTGGTCGAAGTCCTGGGCGAAATTCAAAAATTCTTCGGCGTTTGAAACGACATGACTTCGATCGCAGCACCCATTACCCCGCAATCCACCCTGGGCGCCGTGCTCGAGGTATATCCTGGCGCTCAGCGGGCTTTGTTCCGCCGGTTTCACGTTGGCGGTTGCAGCAGTTGCGCCTTCCAACCCACCGAAACGATCCAGCAACTCTGCGACCGCAACGGTGGTCTCAACCCGCAAGAGGTGCTCGACCATGTGCGAACCAGTCACGAGCAGGATGCTAAAATCCTGATTTCCCCAGCCGAGCTGGCGGAATGGCTGCAGCGGGATGCGTCGGTGCGCCTCGTTGATATCCGGTCCCGCGAGGAGTTCGAAGCCGTGAACCTCAAAGGTTCCGTACTGCTTTCCCAGAACACGATGCGCGAGATCCTCTCCGAAGGCACGAACAGCCGCCCGCTCGTGCTGATCGATCATCAGGGCGCACAGGCTTTGGACGCCGCGGCCTATTTCCAGGGACACGGACTCCAAAACGTGCGCTGTTTGCGTGGCGGTCTCGATGCCTGGGCGAGCGAGATTGATCCCAAGATCCCCAGGTATAAGCTCGATTAACGGTGGCGTGCTATGAATGACGATTTACAGAAAAGAATTGCCGAAGCCATGCGCAACCCCCAAAACGTCGGCGAGTTGGCGGATGCCGACGCCATCGGGACGGTCGGCAATTCCGACTGCGGCGAAATGCTGAGGATGTGGGTGAAGTTCAAGGACCTGAATGGGAAGAAAGTGATCGATCGGGCCACGTTTCAATCTTTCGGTTGTGAAACGGCCATCGCTGTGGCCAGCCTGGCCACCGAGTTGATCCGCGGCAAAACCGCGGAGGAGGCTCTCTCCCTCAAAACCGAGGAATTGGCCGGCGAGCTCGGCCCGCTGCCACCGATGAAAATTCACTGCGCCCAACTGGTCGAAGGCGCCCTGCGGTCCGCTCTTGGGCCAGAGCAGAAACCGGCTCCTTCGTCGACGCCGCCTTCCTCTCCCACGCTGCTCGATAGCTTCACCCGCCCGAAACAAGGTGGGGTCAAGATCACTTTCCTTCCACGACAGAATCACCCCGAGTAGCGGAGTTCTCGCGAAGCGTATGGAGTGCGCGGAACTCGCTCCCGCTTTTTCCACCACGGCAATCGCCTCAAAGCGCCGGCAAGCCGGACGCACTCCATACGCTTCGCGAACATTCGGCTCGCTTTACAAGGAACGAACTCGCGCCGATATTCTTCGAATGAAAACCGTTGCTATCATCGGCGCTTCGAACGACCGAGCCAAATTCGGCAATAAGGCCGTTCGCGCGCACGTTCAGCAGGGCTACACCGTCTTTCCCGTTAACCCGAAGGAAACCCAGGTTGAAGGTCTGCCAGCGTTCAAGACCATCGCCGAAGTTCCGGTGAGACCCCAACGCATTAGCGTCTATCTACCTCCGCTTCTCGTGGCAAAACTTTTGCCTGATATCGCCGCCAAGGGATGTGATGAGGTCTGGCTTAATCCCGGCACAGAATCGGAGGAAGTCCTTGCCGAGGCGAAACGCCTGGGACTTAAAGTCATCCAGGCCTGCAGCATCGTTGCTGTTGGCATCAACCCAGAGCGGCTCTAGTCGAAGGTTAATCCTCGCCAACTGCCCTCTTTAGGCGTATCGGTTCAAAACCGATGTCCGGCCCACGCCGGCCGAGCCTCTTAGCCTTTCGGAATTCCCTCAGCGCCGAGCCTATGGTAAGTTGCGTCTGCTTTAATGAATCCCTGCATACTTAATTGTAGCGCTGAAGCCGGTCCGAGAACGCAATTGATTCCCAGCCAACCACGAGGCCCAGCTTCCTCGGAGCAACTGTCCATACATGTCCAATGCACCACAGACTCAGCGCATATCGACAATGCATTGTCATGTGTAAAACCATATCTCTCGCTACATCTTTTTGCGACAAGCTGTGTTGTCATGTATGAGTCGATCAAACGAGCTGGAATGGATTTTGTCCTCCCGTACCTTTGCGGTGACCCGTCCGACGAGCGAATCGGGGATGCCGGCCGAATAGTCTCGCTGGCTCATTATAACCCTGGCTTAGGCGTGATGCCACCGGCTTAACACGTGTTCATCTATCCAAAGAAGTACGATGTGATCGTGGTGGGTGCCGGACACGCCGGCGTCGAAGCCGCCCTGGCGGCAGCCCGGATGGGATGCCAAACGCTCCTCCTGACCACCAACGCCGACACCGTTGGCCAAATGTCCTGTAACCCGGCGGTCGGTGGCCTCGCGAAAGGTCATTTGGCCAGAGAGATCGACGCCCTCGGTGGAGAGATGGGTAAGGCCACGGATATGACCGG
>JANXQE010000449.1 GCA_025356925.1 Limisphaerales bacterium
GCTTGAACCACACCTGCCGTTCGTGGGCCAGTTGGGCGGCCAGTCGATAAGCTCCGAGCAGCGGATGAGATAGGCGCCAGGTTTTTCCTTGAAATTGGCCAAGGGTCTGGGCGGTCCACCGGGCGAGATAAGATCATCGAAATCGCGGAAAGCCGATCCATACTCCTTCCAGAGCAGGTCCAGGGGTGACTCGGCATTCGATGGCATCGCTCGGGAGTGTTGACTGCGGGAGAAGGAATGTCGAGCCGGGATAGCCGGCTAGGCGGTTTGCCAGCAATTTGTCAGAACGGAGAGCTAGGGAGTCAAATCCGAAGGCCGAACGCCGAAACCCGAAAGAAGACCGAAATCCGAAATTCGAACAATCGAAGCTTCCGCTGGCAGGTTCGCGGGTTGGCCCCGGAATTCGGATTCCGTTCGGTCTTGGGCGTTCGGGTTTTCTACGGTTCCGCGATGTGCAGGGTGTATTCCGGGGAGAGGGCGCTATCGGGCTTGGGCTTGCCGAGAGCGTTGTAATTGAAATCGAACTTATAGCGATAATGGACCAGACTGGTTCCCGGGGTTGCTGGCACCAGGCCTTCCCATCGATTGGTCATGAGGGTCGTCGGGCGCATCGGGTAAAAATCGTTTCCAACCACAATCTGGGGGTGGATGGTGTCCCAGCGCAGGGTTTGCTGGCGGCTATCCATGGCGACTTCGACTGGGTACAGATTGTTCGGGTTGCGGGTTTGGTGGAGTGGGGTCAGATTAGTGAAAGTGGAGGTGCAGCCTGCCAGTAACAGCGGCGCAAATAAGGTCGGCAGAAATCTCTTCAACATAGGGTGGGAGCTTGGCAAACCACTTCGCAATTGTAAAGGGCTTTTCGGATCCCTGACGGGAACGTAGTGACCGAATCCACCCCTGCGGCCGAGCTGCCCGCTTCAGCCTACCGCTTGATCACGGCGGTAAGGTCTATTCGCTTGAATCTCGCGGTGTCGATCCCGATCGAACGGAAGGTCATCGCGTTCGTCGCGACGTTCATCAGCTCGCCAGTGAACTGTTGGGTGGGCAAAATCAGGATTCGAGACCCCGCTCTTTGCAGAAATTGGCCTGCTTGTTCCACGCTGAGTTGTTGCATATAATTAGTCAGCCCTTCCCGGAACTCCCACACCAGGCTCGGTTCGTTGAACTCGACCGTGGCGAATTCCGTCTGCTGCGAGCAAAACGGACGCGCCTGGCGCCAGAGGGTTGCGGCGACGAAATAGGGCCGGGCCATCGTGAATAACCCCAGCGTAACAACCAGTGCCACACCACACGTTCCGGTGACGCCCCACGCCACCCATTTCACCGGGTCTGGCCCACGAATGATGTGCAACGCGAGCCAAAGGCTCAGACATGGAAAGGCGGGCAGGGTGTAGTGCGGGAGCTTGGTCCGAACCAAAGTGAACACGAGCAAGATGAGAGCCGCTTGGACCAGCAGATACCACCCCAGCACGTCCAATCGCCGCGAAGGCCACCAGGCGCGCAGAGCAGAAGGGACCTTGAGGGCCCAAGGGAAGAAACTAAAGAAAAACGTCACGAGATACAGAGGCAGGGTCAGGACGAACCCCAGCCAGCCTGGGCCGCCGTGGCCTTCCATGATGCCCAGAGATCGAAAGACCACGTGGTGTCCGATCCCGACAGTGAAGAATCGGCCATGGGTTACGATCAGCGCGGGGACTCCCCACAGGCCGACCAGGACCAAGGTCAGCAGAAACCCGATGCCAACGGTCAGCCGCGTGAGGTGGAACTCGTCCGGCCGTAACCAGCTTCCTAACATCAGGCCCGCCAAAGGCAGCCACGCCACCGGGCCCTTGGCCAGGAAGCCGAGCGCCAGACTTCCATAGAACATCCACCACCACCCTCCGTGTGGTGCCGCTCGCGGCCGAGTCATTTCCCAACCACTCCAGGCGGCCGTTGAGACAAAGAAAACCATGGGCAGGTCGGCTACAGCTAAGCGCGCGTGGAATAAGCCTTGAAGACAGGTTCCAAACATGATGGCTGCATAGAACCCTGCTCGCTCATTTCCCAGGCGCCGGCCCCAGAGCAAAAGGAGAATGGCAGTCGCCGTGGCGAAGAGGACAGAGGGCAAGCGGGCTGCGAACGGATTCTGGCCCAAAACCTTGTAAGCGGCGATTTGGCACCAGTAAATCAGGGGTGGCTTGTCAAAACGGTACTGACCATTAAACCAGGGGATCAAATAATCGCCCCGCTGCAGCATCTCACGAGAGGCCTCGGCGAACCTTGGTTCGTCCCGATCCATGAGTGGCAGGATCCAATTGCCGCTGAGGAATAAAACCAGGCTCAACAGGACCACCGTCCTAAGCGGTTTTGCTGAAATTCTTTCCGTCAACGGCGGCACTCCCGAAGTGTAGGCAAGAGGCTTGACCAGGTCGAGCATGGGGACAACTTTCACAGGATTGTAACCAATTCGTGCTTCCATGATTTCACATCTGAGGTAAGCTATTTTAATGCTGAAGGCGTTCGAGCGTGCCCTCAACCCGTGCAAACCAGGCAATTTACGCACGGGCGCGCCTCGTCCGGCTTGGAGCGCCGGCAAGGACCAGCTTCAGCGAGTCTCGGTTTGGATGGTACTTAGCTTATCCGTGCTGGCGTTGGCGTTTCTGTTGGACGGGCCGGTGGGACGGGCGCTTACCTTACAATCTTCGACCTCCTGGCGCGATCTGGCACTCTACTCAAGCAAGGCTGGCGAAGGTTGGGTGATTGCCCTTGCTGGAGCACTCAGCTCGCTTTTTTTATTCCTCGTTCGACGTTTTGAAGCCAGCGGGAAGGTGTTTCTGGTTGCGGTTACGGGGTTGCTTACCGGCGCCGCCGCAACGATTATCCGCAGCCTGCTCGGGCGCACTCGCCCTGATTCCCACGCACTCCAGGGCTTTTACGGTGTGTTGTATGATTCGCATTGGATTATCGGGAAATACGAGTTCGGCGCCTTTCCTTCCGGCCATGTCGCCACCGTGGTCGGCTTGGCCACAGCCGCCTGGCTCATCGACCGCAGATTTGGGAGGTTAGCGGCCGGCTATGCGGTGTTGGTGACTTGGTCTCGAATCGCTCTGGGCTGTCATCATTTCTCGGATACGATCGCCGCAGCCATCGTGGGATTTTACGGCGCCCATCTCCTTCTGGCTTGGTTGAGGCCAGGCCTTAGCTGCTTCGGCGAACATTTGCAGAACGCGTGGCTCGGTCGGAAGCGCTCTTTCGCGTCTTCGAAACAGAGCCAGAGTTGATCCAGGTAGCGGGTGGTCCGCCGTTAAGTTCTGGAATTTGTGCCCGTGCCCGCTCAAGCTGCTTCTTTGCCAGCGTGGCCTTGAGTGACGCGCGGCCGGTCGGTGTTCATCGCGCTCCCGGAGCGCGGACTTTTAGTCTCCCGAAAATTTGCTCGGTTGCCTATTGGCGGCTGGGGCGTTGGTTGGCAATCCCAGGCAGCATAACGAAGCTCAAGAAGGTGCCCGCTAGGATCCAGCCGCGCACCATGCCGGGGGCGGCCGCTACTCGGCTGGCTTTGAGATCGAGTTTGAGCGGCGCCCACGGATCGACCAGCACGGCGCGCTTGAACGTCAGGACCCGGCCCTGTTCCGGGATGCTGGCGTGGAGAGCCGCGGGCGTGGTCGCCGCCGCGTCTTGCTGTTGGATCAGGCGCTCGGCTAACCGCATGAAAGCAGCGTTTTCGTCTGACGTATTCCGGTCGATGATGTCCTTGGCGTCCCGCTGTGTGTAGTTGGCTACCTTGCGATCTCGCAACTCGCGGAGCCTGCCGCCGAGCGCGCCTGCGTCTCCGGTCGAGGCCGCTTGACGCACATTCAGCCCAACTAACGCTTCCTGCAGTTTGACATTATGCAGTTGCACCCGTGCATCCTCGTTGAATGCGGCATCATGGGTGGAAAGCCCGTAGGCGGACTGGAAAGCGCGCCGCGCCTCCTGGGGTTCGCCTTGCGCCAAAGCAGAGTTTGCTATTGCCAGCAAATCCTCAGCTTTTTTTGTGCGCTCTTGCTGTTGAAGGCTCTCATTCTGGAGATAGTTCTGAACATCTAAAACCGCCAACTGCGGGACGAGCTGTTCGCTCTGCAATTGCAGCGAGCCGGACCATTTCTTGACCTTCCACTCGTCACTGAGCGAGACGCGCCAGGTGATGTTCTCGAGAGGTAAATCGAATTCAGGCGCCAGTAGCTCAAGGTCCAGCGCGTGTCGGCCGGCGGCGCCAATTTTGCAGGTGTAAAACAATTCCACTGGGACAGGTTTGTCACCTGCTGATTGTTGTTCGAGCGGGATAAGAATCTGATCTTGCTCGCGCCAGGGCCAAACTCCGCTCTGGTTGACGAACGCGAACCAGAAGTGCGCCTCTTTCGGCAGGGTCATCCTCAGGAGCCGCTTCTCGCCGGGGAACATCTCCAGTTTTGCCTGGGTCAGCATCACACCTTCCTCCGAAATGGCGGAGCTGAAGGTGATGCTGCTGATGCGTCCGGGAAGCAATTGGGCGGCCTGATATCGGTCCAAGTGGAGCGGCAGATCGAAGCCCGTTTCAATGAGACGGTAAGAAAAATTGGCGGCACTGGCGTGAAGACCTTGCTGCAGCGCGCGCGGAATACTTTGCCACTCAGCAGGCTGCAATGCCGCGGGCGCCGAGTCGACGCGCACCTGCAACCGGCCGCCGGACTGAACCGTCACGAAGCCTCGCTGGAGATTCACATCAAGAGCCTGCACCCCGCGCAAGACAAGCTCAGTTGCCTTTTCAGGCACTGGCACCTGGTAGGTGATCTGAAGCAGATACGACCCCAGGATCCGCCGGTCCAGCCGAACCTCCCACACCACCAAGCCGTTGGTAGCGACGTGGGGCATCGGCAGAAAATCCGAGACTTGTTCGCCTTGGAACCGCACATTTTCGGCGTTGGTTGGGACCAGGACACGGAGGCTTTTCAGGCCCGTATTCTCGATCTGGTATTGCAGGTTGGCGGCGACTTTGATTTGAGCTTCGCCGACGGTAGCGTGCTGCAGACTGCTGACCTGAATCCATGCATCCACTTGCTCGATGTTGAGGACTAAGAGTCGCGCGGTCTGCAACACCCGGAAAGCCAGCACGCCCTTCTGCTTGATGCCCGATTTCTGGGGATCCAATTGGGTCAACCCCTCGGAGGCGGCCACCTGCAGGCGCAAGCCCTGTTCGGGGACAAGCAGAACCGTGCCAGTATGTTTGTTGGCCTCGCGCATAACCAGATGAGGCACGATCCACCCATTCGTCGCTCTCACGCCCGGGCCGGTCAGACTGATTGCAAACTGTTGCTGACCTTCCGTCTTTCCGTTCAGATGCAGGGTGATGACGCGGTTAGTGTCTGACTTGGATTCCGTCCAATGGCTCAAAGCCGAGCCGCTGATGGATTCGACATCGAAGCCCGACGGCATCAGGAAGCTCAGCCGGAAGATCCCCGCGCGACTGATGCCAACCGCGGTGTTGGCTGCCAAAACCGTGCGATCCTCCCCGAGAGAAACCGTATCCTGGCTTTCGACGCGAACATCCGGTTCAACCGCGGAAGCCTTCAGTGAAACGGTCGCTCCGGCGCTCCCATAACGGAAGGCCCTTCGCAACGTCAGACTGGCGATCTGCGATTGGAGATTTGTCACCAGGTCGGCGGGGAAATCCTCGAGGTTGATGGGTGACAATGATTCGGAAGTGGCCGAATCGAGCTGAACCTCATTGCCGGTCGCCAGTCCGACCAGACCGAACTGCTCCGCAGCGTTAAGGACGCTCAAGGTCCCCAGCGATTGGTCCAAGGGCAGCGTGCCAGTGGACACCTGTGATTTAACGAGCAGAGTGAATGGTCGCGCCTGGGATGGACTGAGGCTAACCCGCAGTTTTCGCGCATCGGGATCGAAGCGCCAGAGCGAAACAATTGAGCCCGGACCCGATTTAACTTCCACCGCCACCGGTCCTGGCCGGGCGGGATCCAAAACGTCAGTGATGGTGACCCCTGTCGGAACGTCCAACACCAACTCGCTCAATTCGCCTTGAGCCAACCGCAACGATACGAGGTGCTCCCCCTCGATAACCCCGGCCATGGGCGCATAGAGTTGGGAAAGTTCCGCGTAGAATACCGGCTTTTCGGTTTTGACATCCCGGCTGCGTGGTTTCCACCCCACCCAAACCTTGGCCGCAGGTGATAACACTAACTCGACTACAGTGTTGCTGCCCGCCATCTCCCGATGGGTTGAGACCGCCTCGGGCGAAGAGACGTCCACGTCAAGATTGGCCAACCTCAGATTGAGCCTGTTGATCAGACCGGATTGGACAGGCAAAAAGAAGCCAGCTCCGGATTCGTGCTTAAGCACGGGTAATTCGTAACAAACCTCCAGATCGAAGGTGCCAGCTCTTTTAGCCACTAGTTGCTGGACCTGAGCCCGATTCGTTTCGCCCGTGCCATTCTCCGGTCCAAGGGATGCCACGACCCGTTCCAGCCGCAGCGAGTCCGCAGGGTAGTTGATTCGGGTGAGCACCGCCGGCTCGAAGAGCAAGGGCAGGCTTTGGCCTTTTTCTCCATGCCAGCGGATTTTCGCTACGGCGAAGGCGAAGCTTTCTTCGATTCTGATCTCCTGGGTTACAAGGTCAGCCATGACCGGCGTTTGAGTTGGAGACTTGCTGGCGGGACTGCCAAGCGCCGACCCACCGCTCGGCCACACCGAGACGCCGACGACGAAGGCCAGCGCAGCGGATGCCGCGCCCGTACTTGGTTTCGAAACCAAAAGATCGTGGTCAGGGGTCGGTGGCGAGCGCCAGGAATGAATTAGCGTCGGCACGATCAAGTGAACCAGCAGGAAGGCGGCGCCAACCATCAAGAATAAGTTCGCTCCATTCGGGGACCGCAAGGCCGCCCACGCAAGCAACATCCAGCCGAGTGCCGCGGCCAGGTTCCGCAACCTATTAGTACCACTTATCCATGCGAACAGCCATAGCGGCAGGACGAACCAAGCTGGCCAAACGTAACCGAGAATTCGGAGAACGGAGGTCTTCTCATCCAGGTTAAGTAGCTCGAGACTTAAGACGCTGCCGGACTGCTGGACCGGCGCCAG
>JANXQE010000459.1 GCA_025356925.1 Limisphaerales bacterium
TCCTTCGATCAGACCCAACATCACGCAGAGGTATTTCAGAAACGGGCGGAGTTCAGGAGAGACAGGGCTGGGTGCCTCGGGCGGCCGCGGACTCTTGCGCCGCCGAGCGTTGAGGGCTTGCTTCTTCACCTTCCCCTCGGGCTGCTGGTAGTAAGCGACGCTGCGCTTGGTCGATTGCTTCTTCCGGTGGGCTCGGCAACATCCGAAGGGACAGCCCAAATCCTGCCGCCCGGCGTTGCGCCGATCAGCGAGAAAAAAGATCCCGCAGTGCCGGCACCGGGCCAGGCACTTCCTCAGCCAGGGTTTGCGCCGCAACACCGATCGCAGCACCACGTAATACGACAACACCAAAGGCGCGACCGCCTGCTGGCGGTACCAGCCTGGATCGAACTGAAAATGCGCTACGATCTCGGTTGCAAAAAACCGAGGCTCTTACTATGAATGCTGAACTTACTTAAAGCACCCTTGTCGTATCGGACCGGCCAGCGGCCGTCGAGCTACGGCAAGGGATTTCTTCTTTCAGCCCCTCTCTTTGGAAAGGAAATGCCACCGCGCCTTACGTCGGGTGGGTCAGTTCTCGTGAGCACACGTGGGTCCATTCCCGTGAGCGCTAACGACCAAATGCCCACATTCAAGAAAAGAGTGGGGATTGCCGCGTGATAGGAGGAATTGCGCGACTAGGAAGTAGGCACCCACTCCTATGAAGGCAGCAAGCTCACCAAAAGTTTGACCCAGGTAGAAGCCCAAGAACAATGAGAGCAACCCCAGGAAGAAGGCCAGAAACTGTTTTCAGAGCGGGGGCGGTTTGGTCGTTTCGACGCCAGGCGCAGGTCGGGTCTCGATCATAAAGCCCCCTCACGCCGAGGCCGGTGCAGCCTGCACCCCTCTGCGACTATCGCCGAGCTGATAACCACGACAGTCGATGGGTGGAATCGGAATCTAAACGCTTCACTGACTTGCCATGCCGCATCCACGTTTGCGGTCACGCACAAGGCCCGTATGCCGAGCGCACTGAACACTGTCTTTGCCTTCGTGTTCATCTCTCAGGTTTATTTGTACCGACTCATTCTATTCCAAAATTGGCCTGAAGGTGATTACAGACTGGCGGCATCTTTCTAGCCTGGGCCAGTGGAGTCACGGCAACACGCGGACTCGGCTTTACAGCAACGCGAGCTGGCCGCTCTCTTGTCTTCCATTACGATAACCGGCAACAAAGGTTTCAATTTCCTCCAAATCTGCAAGCATGGCGGCACGCTCAAAAGCAGATTCGCTTGCCTCGATGGATACCCGCGACCAAACCGACAAATCCTCCGCATTCCCCCAGAAGAGATTCTCCAGTGCCAGCCGAATTTCCGCTTCGCGTGCGCCGCAGACAATACTAACCGGCAAAGCAAAGCGATTCTGTGCCCAGCCGTGGGGCAGTCGGCTAAAACCGGCTTGAGGATTCAACGCCAGCCACAGCAATCGTACCACCGGACCATGCAGGCGAGGCGCGAAGCTGCCCAGCGAATCGTCCATCGCCGCTATCAATACTCGCGTTGTTCTTTTCGATTAGCTGAGTTTCCGGCCAGGGTGCTAGTGTCGGGACATGACAAGCACCCGTAAGAGCGCCGGACCCTGGACCCATCGGTTGCTGATTTATTGTTTCACCGGTCTGTTCGCGGTCTTGGTCTACTGGCTCTTAGGCTTCGTTGTCACCGATATTGCCACCTGGCCTGGACCGGATTACCAGAAGATTGAAAGCGGGATCATTGACCAAAGCTTGACGAAAGAAATCGCCTCTTTACAGGTCCAGATCGACGACACCACCCGTGCGATTGCCAATCGGAAGCAACGTCAATCAGTGTTGCGCGACAGCACGACCAACTCCGAGAAGACAATGAACCAACTGTTGGAGCTTCAAAAGCTGACGCTCCAAAAGGGTGTGACTACGTCTCCTGAAGAGCTTCAGGCCCTCTCCGAAAGCCAGCGGTTGTTCCTGACCAACCAGACAAAGTATCAGGAGATGAACGATCAGATCGCGACTTTGAGCGAGCAGTTGAACGACCTCGAAAACCGCCAGCGTGAGCTTCAGAAGAAGGTCGAGACGCAACGGCCCGCAGTTCAGGAGGAATACAATCGGCAGCAGTCCCGTCACCAGTTGAAGCTAGCGGGGCTCAAGCTGGCCGTCCTTGTGCCGCTGTTGGGAATGGCTGTCTGGCTCTTCCTCAAGAAACGTTCAGGATTATATGCGCCATTGATCTACGGCTTCGGATTAGCCCTGCTCGTCCGAGTGACCCTGGTCATGCACGAACATTTTCCGAGGCGTTATTTCAAGCACATCCTCATTGTGGTCGCCTTGCTGTTGGTGGGTAGAGTTTTGGTCTACCTGCTCCGTGTCCTCGCCTTCCCCAAGCTCGACTGGGTGTTGAAGCAGTACCGCGAAGCCTACGAGCACTATCTCTGCCCCATCTGC
>JANXQE010000478.1 GCA_025356925.1 Limisphaerales bacterium
TGTTATTTGTTGACACTTCCTAACCGCCCTGGGTTGCTGCTTCTTTGCGGGCCTTTGCTTCTTTGCGTGAGGCTCTTCGGTTTGAACTGAAAGCCTTCGGGCTAGAGGTCCGCCCCCCAAATCTTCCACACGTGCTCTACCCCGCTCCTGACCTGCTCCGGAGTGAGCGAAGGGCTGAATTCAAAGACCTTAATGTGGCTGGGTTTGACCATCGGCTTGAGGGCGGCGAAATCGATAGTGCCCGACCCGGGCGCGCAGTGATCGCGCCCCGGAAACTGCACGTCATGAATGTGAAACCCGAACAGATGCTCGCGCAACGACTCCAAATGCATCCGGTGGACAATGAACCCGAGGTTCTCTTTGATCTGCGCGTGACCCGTATCGTGCCAGTAGGCGAGGTTGGGACTGTTCAACTCCCGGAACATGAAGTGGAAGTCGCTCTCAAACGGTAATTCTTCCAACGCCTCACGGTTTTCAGCGCCCAGCGTTACTCCGCGCGACTCCGCTTCGGGCAGCAACTGTTTTAGAAGTTCTTTCGTGCGCTCGAAAAAAGGGCCCTTCCTGGCTTCACGCTTCTCGTCCAGCTCGGAGCAAAACCGCGCGTATTTTGGGGTTTCCTTTTCGCCGCGACCCACCATTTCCAACAGCTTGTCCGTTTGATTCTTCATGTCGATGCTGCCGAGGTGCAGCACGACCAACGGGGCTTTGACGCGCACGGCGGTTTCCAACGATTTAATTGTATGACGGCGAGCCAGGTCGCGCTCGCGTTCACGCTCGGCGGAAAACTGGTAAAGATTCGGTGCGGAATTGTTAACGCCCATCGGCAGAGGACAGAAATTGTGCACGCTCGAAATTCTCATCTCGCCGGCATCGACGGCTTCGAGAATGCCAGGGAGCAGGCTAATGCGAGTGCCATGGCTCAACTCGGCAAATTCGAAGCCCAACTCCCGAATTTCGCGCAGCATGGCGCGCCCGTCGCTGTGACGGTGGGAGTTCCAGCAGGTAGAGAGTGAATACATTTAAAAAAGCCCGGATGCAGCCGTGAGTTCGGCCGAACCCGGGTGTGATGTTTGCAAATTACATGTCCGCGTAGCGCGCCGTTAGCATGGCCGAACCCCGGGCCGCCTTTTCCTTGCGGCGGCGCTGCTCACTCGGCTTCTCGAAATACCAATGGATCCGCACCACTTTCAAGATGCCTTCGCGATCGGTTTTCTTGTTAAACCGCCGCAATTCCCGATCCACTGCCTCGCCATTTTTAAGTCTTCCGTCAAAACAGGCTCACTTCCGCTCGAGCGACTTTGGAGTCACCGGGCCAACACGGCCAACGCTCCTCGTTAGTCAGGCGCAGAAGAGTATTTTTTCACCTTCCTTTGTCAACCGGAAACCGGCGATTCGCGCGGTCGCGCGGGTGGGGCAACAGGTCATGAACGGGTTAAGCGCGGTCTCCCTAGCAGCCTGTCGGACTTAGAAACCGATTTTAGTGGCGCCATCCTATTAAGAGCCCTTGTCGTTCCCACAAAGTCAATTTTATTTATCTGGCCACAGCCTCAACCCAGTCACGGATGCGGTCGACCTTTGTTTTTGGCCCCGATCGGGCCTTTTTGTTCATTTTATCCCATTGCCACCAGATTTTTGAGCGCGAATATCCGTTTGAGGTTATAACTCACACACACCAACGTCCATTCCAGCTCGACCTTGGCTCGCCCCCGCAGCAAGAACCGCCGGAAGCCCATCACTTCTTTGATAATCCCAAAGACCGGCTCCACCGTCTGCTTGCGCAATTTGTAGAGTCCCTTGCCGGTTTGGGTTTTCAGGCGGTGCGCCATGACTTCCTTGGCCGAAGCCTCTGGGCCCGGCGCCGCTGGTTCCGGCTGCGGCAGCAAATCGGCCACTGTTTTGTGATGGGAATGCTTCTCCACCGCGGCATAGACCTTAACCCCGGTTGGCGCACCTTCCGGGGTTTGCTCCACCGCCGCCACCGCTGCTTCACTGTAAAATCCGCTATCCACTAACACCGCTTTGACGTCCTGCGCCACGACCGGACTGATCGCGGCGACCGTCGGCACTAACTCCTCTTTGTCGTTGGGCGCCACGCTCACTCGCTCCCCCACGATCAACATCTGCTCATCCACGGCCGCCTGAGCATTATAGCTCTGCTCGAAATGCTGTCCGTTGCCCGCTTTCATGATCCGGCTTTCCGGATCGGTAAAGTTGTACTGCGCCTTGGGATCAGGCGTCTGGCTCGGCGGGGTCGGCTCCGGCCCGCGTGGCTTTTGCCCGGCCTCTTGCTGGGCCTGCCGCTTGGCCTGTTTGGCCTGGTACTCCTCTTGTTGCGCTGCGGCCATCTCCTTGGCCCGCTGCTCAATGACCTGCCGAGCTTGTTTCAACGCCGCCACCCGCTTTTGCCGCCGCGCCAACTCGGCCGGTATATCCAAGCTCTCCTGGGCTTCCCTGGCCTCGGCTTGCCCAGCTCGCTCCAGCAAATCCTTCACTTCCAGTTCCAACTGCTCGATCATCTCCCCGGCCCGTTGGTAACTCACTGCGGCATGCTTGCTGGCGTTGGCTTGGATCTTGGTCCCATCCACGCTCACCGCACCCACTTTGGTCAACTTCAGTTGCTGAGCCAGTTGCAAGACGCTCACAAAGGCCGCCCGGAACGCAGCGTCATTGACCACGCGAAACTCGCAAATAGAAGAATGATCCGGATGCAGATTGGCGCAAAGGTATCGTACCGCTACGTCGCTATAGCTGGCCGCTTCGATCGTCCGGGAGCCAAACCGACCGGTGGCGTAACAATAGATCAGCAAAGCCAGCATCATGGTCGGCGGATATTGTTCGCTGCCGGTGCCACGGTCATTGACCTGGAAGTGGGCCATGGGAATCTGCTCTACCGCATCGAGGATGAAATGAACGATATGGCCCTCCGGCACCCACTCGCGCAGGTCGCAAGGCAGAAACATCGGCGTCTCGCGGTCCAAGTTGACAAAACGTACAGCCATGGTGATCCGATCCCTGCCACCCCTCATTCGTTCAAATTATCTCAAAAATACTTTACGACTTAAGTCCGACAGGCTGCTAGAGCGTCTGAGGCTGGGCGAGCAACTGCGCGACACGGGCGAGCAACCGGCCGGCAGCGCCGCCGTCCAGGACACGATGGTCGAAGCTCAGCGTCACATTCGCCTCCATGACGGGGACGAACTGGGCTTTGGCCTCATCCCAGTTGGGAACCCGCCGGGCAGAGCCCATGCCGAGGACGAGAGTTTGCTCGGGCAAGGGGATCGGGGTGGCCCAAGTCAGGCCAAACGTGCCAAAATTAGTTACAGTCGCGATCGAACCGCCAGTAGCATCGGCCGGCAACTTGCGCTGGTGCGCTAGAGCGATGAGCTCGTCATAGCGTTTAACGAGGTCTTTGAGCGGTTGCTTGTCAGCGTGGCGAATGACCGGCACCAGCACGCCATCGGGGACTTCCACCGCGAAACCGACATCAATGGACGAAGGATGGACAATTTTGTTTCCGATCAGCCGCCCAGCCGGGGCGCTATTCTCGGAAAGCGCGATGGCCAGGGAGCGCAAGGCGTAGAGAGCGGGACCGGGTTTCGGGTTGCAGGTTTTGCGATGGTGCAGGAGCGGATCGAAACAGACCGGCAACGCAACGGTGGCCAGGGGACGTGTCCAACTGCGGCGCATCGCATCAGCAACCGCGACGCGCATGGTGGAAGCCTGGCTGAGGTGATGACGTTCCAAATTGGCGATGAATTTTTCGAAATCCTGGATCGTGACGCGCCCCGCAGCGCCGCTGCCCGGAACTCCCGCGAGGTCCGCCGCGTGCAGTCCTAATTCGATCATCCGCGCTTTCATGCGCGGCGACATGTAGCTGGCGCCGGTCGCATTCGCAGGGACCGGCAGGCCGCGGACCGTTGGCTCCACGACCCGTTTCGGAGCGTCACCCGGCGCCTTCGCATCGAATTCGAAGCCGACGTGCGATTCCTGCCCATTGTTCTGCGCGGCAGGCTCGTCCAGGCCGAGGCGGGCAGCGTCCTCCTGGCTGGCATCCAAATACCCGAGAACCGCGCCGACCGGATAGCTCTCATTGAGATTGATCGAGAGCTTTTCGACCCGGCCCGGGCACGGGCTGGCCACGGTCATCGTGGCTTTGCTCGTCTCGACCTCCATGAGGTCTTGATCGGTGCGAACCAGGTCACCAACCTTCACGAGCAGATTGACAACGGTCGCTTCGGCGATGGATTCACCGAGCTGGGGCATGATGATGGGGATTGAAGGCATGGGTCAGCAGGGCCAGGCAGCGATTCGACAGGAGCGCCGGGTTCGTTGCCGGGGCGGCTGGAACTGGGTAATCTCGACGGCAGGATGCGGGCGCTCCCAGGGGTTGGACGGGGGGAGGTTCACATTCGCAGAAGATTTCGCGAGGCTGAAGCGATCCGCTGCGCGGTTGGCCGATGGGCTTTCCAGAGATTCGGGTGGTACGGGACCGGCGTGTCCTTGGCGTTAAGCCGCTGCGGGGCCGCGTCGAGCAAACCAAACCCTTCGCTGGCAACGCGCGCGATCACCTCGGCCGTCACACCACCCCAGGGGAAGGCCTCCCCGACACACAACAGTCGGCCGGTGCGCGCAACCGAAGCCATCACCGTGTCTGTGTCCAGCGGTTTGACACAACGCAGATCCACCACTTCAATCTCGGCGCCTTCCAGAGCCATTTCTTCGGCGGCCGCTAACGCCTCATGAAGCATCGCGCTATAGGCCACAATGGTCATGTCCCGTCCCGCGCGAGCGATGCGAGCCTTGCCCACGGGGGCCGCTTCGGTGGGCAAGCATTCGGCTTTCAGGTGGTAGTACAATAATTTGTGCTCGCAGAAGATCACGGGGTCGTCGATGGCCACGGCTTCGAGCAGCATCGAGTAGGCATCCTCGACGGTCGCGGGCGTCATCACGATGAGGCCGGGATAATGCGCGTAGAGCGCTTCCATGCTCTGGCTATGAAACGGCCCCGCGCCTGCCGTGCCGCCACTCGGCAGACGGATCGTGATCGGGCAGGGGACATTCGTGCGCCAGTGCAGGGTCGCGGCGTGATTCACGATCTGGTTGAAGCCGATCGTCGAGAAATC
>JANXQE010000481.1 GCA_025356925.1 Limisphaerales bacterium
GGGTCATCGCCCACTCCAGGCATCTGTTTCCTGTTCACTGAAGTATGAGAGGAGCATTTAACATGCCGCAATGACACTCGGAAACCCTTGCAAGCGTGCTGCTTGACCAGACCTTGCCGTGACCCGTTTAAACGCAAACAAGGGAGTCCCGCACAACCGCACATTATTCCTTTTTCTTCCGCATCGCGACGCAAGCCCGCCAGGGAAACGGCAGCGCCCATTCTGAATCGCCTCGCGACCGCATTTAAGCGGTTCTACTCGCGCAGCGTTAATAAACCCGCAGGCGCAAAAAGCGATTTGCTATCAATATCAATTTCAATAATACCGCGGATGGCTCCACCGATGCGGGCGATCCTGGGCTCACATTGATCCGCATTTCTGATTCATTTGATGACCGATGCGTCGAATGAGATCTTCATTAAGGCGCACGGTTTTTGAATCGCAAAGTTTGCCAATTTCGTTCGGGTTAAGTGCCAGGACAACCTGATTGGCGGCCGTGCGATCGATTGCCCAGCCTGGCAGGGTCAGAATCGGCGTCGCATCGATCGCTTCGCCCAACGCGCTACTCAGCCATTGTGCGAGAGTGCGTGCGTTAGCCATTGCGCGTTCGAGGCCGTAGCTCTCGTCGGCCATCGGCCAGTTTACGCGAAAACCATCGAACTCGACTCGATCCTGTCCGGGGACCGAAACCTTGCCTGGCGTTGGCCGCGTTTTGGTTTCAACGGCGAACACCCCCGGCGGGCCGATCAGGACGTGGTCGATGTTGAAACCGTCAAAGGGAACGTCGTGATAAACCTCAAAGCCCTCGGCCGTCAATCGGTTCAGTTCTTCTGCGACACGACGTCGGCCATCGAATCCCAGTTCGATGGCAGCCCGTTCACGGCTGAGCTTGAGGAGTTTCCACGCGCAAACACCCGTCCAAATAACGGACGCCAGGAACAAGGTTGCGGGCAGCGCGATGCCGGGCATTTTGATGAGTCCGGCCGCCAGCCCCACGAGGGCTGGACATGCCGCCAAATAGGCGAACCATTCATAGGCCTGTTCGTCGATCACTTCGAGCCGGGCGCGGAGCGATTCACCGGCCGGGCGGCGGCGCAGGTGTGGGAGCGGCGCACGTCTCCTGGCCCGGCTCGTCTGACGCTTGCGATAGATCAGGAAAAACACCAGGACACTCGGCGCCGGGCACAAGGCCATCAGAAGCGCTTGCCGCAGGAGATCGTCCATCACGCCGCTGTTTTAGGAGATGCCTCAGCCCTCCGGCAAGTCATTTCCTCGAAACTCCACCTTCCCCAAGGCCCGGGATCCACGAAGTGTCAACCCTCACGGCCGCAGGCCGCCCATGATCCCGCGAGCAGTCCGCTCGTGCTCTGAGGTGTGATGCCGCCGACGATCGCCGTGGTGTCGGTGCGCCTCTTGGCGATCATGGTCCGAAAACTGTCGGGCTGCGGTGCGACCGGGCGGCTGGCGGTGTGGGCAAAGACGGTGGAGAGGCCGGCGCGTCGAAAATAGGTTCCAGGCCTTCTCTCAGGGGGGCGTTGTTATTTCGGTGCACCAGCTAGCCCAGCGCGTCACGTCCGACCGAGTCAGCCGACCCGGAGGCGGCGGCTAACGCTTTCAAATATGCCCGGTTCCCCTTCTGCCAATCCCGGTTGAGCTTCCAGGCGTAAAACGACAAACCGGCTGCGACCCATCTGCCGCACGCCAATTTTCGAAAGCCTTCCGGCAGCGCATAGAGTCGTGTATGCCCGTAGATTTGGGCGCGCTGGAGTTCATAAGGAGTGAAACCGGCCGGCCGGTACACCACGTGATGAGTATCGTAGAGTTCCCAGTCGAAGGACGTAATCCGCGCATCAGCGCGGAGCTGTTGATACAATTGCGACCCGGGCAGCGGAGTCAGGATGAGCAACTGCACGCTCGTTAGCTTCCGTTCCTGTGCGAAACTGACGGTGGCTTCGACCGTGTCCCAGTTATCGGCATCGAAGCCGAACACGAACATCCCGTGAATATGGATGCCGGCAGCCTGCACGACGTCGATGGCGTGGCTAATGTCCACCAGGTTCTGTTTCTTTTTCATCTCCGTAAGACTCTGGGGATTGACCGACTCAAAACCAATGAACACGGTATGACAACCGGCGCGTTTCAGGAGACTCACCAGTTCGGGATCGCGTCCGAGATCGGTGCGGACCTGCGTCGACCAGTGGAACTGGAATCCTTCGGCGATCATCGCCTCCAGCAACTCCCGGGCGCGCCGCGGGTTTGCCGTGAAGTTGTCGTCACAGAAAAAAACGAAGTGGTCGGGCCGGTCGTAGCGATGGAGTTCGTTGAGAACGGATTCGACGGACCGGTAGCGGAATTTTTTGCCGAACATGCCGGTCACTGAACAGAACGAGCAGTCGAAAGGGCAGCCGCGTGACGTCTGCACCATCACCGTTTTCCTGCGTCCGATGACGCAGTCAGCCGTCCCATCGGCCAGGGTGAAATCCGGCACCGGCAGCGCGTCCAGGTCGACGATCCAAGGTGCCGTCGCGTTATGCTGATTACACCCCGATGCATCTCGCCAGGAGAGGTTTGGCACGCCCGCGTAGAACGCGTTGGTCGCCTCCACGTAACCGTCCTTCCAAAGATCCAGCAAGGCATTCATCGCCCCTTCGCCTTCAGCCCGCACGACCAACCCCGCATGCACCAGCGCCTCGTCCGGAACAAAGGTAACATGAGGGCCACCGAGGATCACCGGAATGCCCTGAGCGCGGCATTCGTCCGCGAGTGCGTAGCCGCGTTTCACTGTCGCGGTGATCGTCGATATACCGATCACATCGGGGCGGCCATTCTTTTCGATCCAAACCTGCAAATCGAATCGTTGACGTCCTTCAATGAACACTCGGGCACTCCAGCCTGGCCGGCGGTTCACCAGGCCGGCCAGGATGAAACTGCCCAAGCGTGGCAGGGTGAATTGGCTGAAAATATTGAGTTGAGCCGCCATTGGCTCGATGAACAGCATGAGGCGCTTCATAAACAGCTCGGTTTCGCCCCAGTTCACAATGGGCACAGCGAGCCGTTCAGGTCTCTAGCACCCGGCGGGTTCTGCGGCAAGGAATCGATCTTCGTAGGGAATCCGCAGTTGAGGCCAGGACCTAAGCTAGGTTGGCTTGTTTGTGACGTTTCATTTCATAACCTTGCCTTGTGGCACGGCGCCTCACAGAGGCCAGCAGTTTTTCATCGAAAGTCCCCTCGGCTTATGGGATCGCTGTGCTTTCCACTTGTGAAGCTCAAATCTATGGCCAGACCGAAAATCCTCGTTATCGGCAGCTCGAATACCGACATGATCATCCAGATCGAGCGCATCCCTCAGCCGGGCGAAACCATCCTGGGCGGTGAATTTACGACTGCGTCCGGGGGAAAAGGCGCTAATCAGGCGGTTGCCGCCGCCCGCGCGGGCGGCGACGTCACGTTCGTCACTCGGGTTGGCCGGGACATGTTTGGCGAAAAAGCTGTCGCCGGGTTTGTCGAGGCCGGAATCAATGTTCAGTACGTCACTCGTGACCCGGCGGCGCCGTCGGGCGTGGCGCTCATCTTTGTTGCGCGCGACGGCGAGAATAGTATCGCGGTGGCGGGCGGCGCCAACAGCCGGCTTTCCCCGGCCGAGGTGAGGCGAGCAAAGCGAGCGATTGCCGGCGCGAGTGCTGTGCTGATGCAGCTCGAAACGCCGCTTGAAACCGTGCAAGCCGCCGCCGAGCTGGCGGTTGGGGCGAAGGTGCGCTTTATACTAAATCCGGCCCCGGCACGGGTCTTGCCCGAGAAACTTCTGAAGCTGGTTGCCATTCTCACACCGAACGAGACCGAGGCCGAGCAGCTTACCGGCATCGCGGTCACCGACGAGGCGACGGCATCGCGAGCCGCCGAGCAGCTTCGCGCACGAGGCGTGGGGACCGTCATTCTTACCATGGGGGCCGGTGGCGCATTTGTGGCCACTGCTTCAACCCGGAAGCTCGTTCGTGGCTATCGGGTAAAGGCGGTTGATACCACCGCGGCCGGAGACGTCTTCAACGGGGCGCTAACGGTGGCGCTTAGTGAAGGTCGATCGCTGTTGGAGGCTGTGCGCTTTGCCAATGCCGCCGCAGCGATTTCCGTCACACGGCTTGGGGCGCAACCTTCAGCTCCCGACCGAAAGCAAATCGAGTTGCTCCTGGCCAAGTCACAAGCTGGCAGCCCACGCCGGAGCCGCCCCTGAAAGCAACCCAGGCAAGATTGGCACGGTCGAAGAGGACCTGCGTGTGCCCTTATGGAGCTACCTCACGAAGGGATTGGCGAATGTCGTCCAGGCAGCTCTCGAAGATGGCGCAAAAGGAATGGTCGACGACGCTTTGGAGTCGTTGGTGGCATCCGGGCAGCACCGGGCTGGGACCGGGGCATCGGGGATCCGGGCAAGGAAAAGACTCCCACCTAAAAGGGCGTCAAGAATTTCTCGAGAAAGCCGGGCTCGTCTGGGCCGGCGAGCAGATAAGTATCCATTCCATGAGTCCAACTCGCCGTGGTTAAGCCGGCTATGCTGGCGAGCTGAGGCTTTGAAGTGAGGGCCGGAGGGGGATCCTTGAGCGCGGACCGTTTCAAGACGAACAGGAAAAGTGTGCTGCCACCGCGGTCGAAGCAGACCATGCTTACAGGGTTGCCGCGCCACCGTAACAGGCCACCCCCCTTGAGCTGGAGCTGAGCCAATCCTTGAGTCAGCTCGTAGTCGGCCGGAGCTCCTTTGGTGGCAATAAACCGGCGGAGCTGGTTCTTGTCATTGGTCACCAAATCCATTCCATACATCCGAACAGCAGCGCTCACCATGGTTTCTCGATAATGGCTGAAGCGGTCGGGAATGGAGGGTCTCAGCCAGAAAACGGCTAATCCGACCAAAGCCACAAAAATGGCTGCAGCGGCGAGCCAGACGGGGCGTTGCCAGATCAGGTGGGGCTGGACAATTTTCCGGCCGGCCAACAGATCCGCCTGGAGATGCTCGGGGACCTCGATTTCCCTGAATTTGGCTCGCATCGCCAACTGGAAGGCTTGGTGTTGCGCAAACCACTTCGCGAGTTCGGGATCCTGCCTGGCCAGATCCATGGCTTCGATAATCTGAGGATCTTCGGCATCGCGTGTACCAGGCCGGTACAGCAGCAGAATTTCCCTGGCCTCGGCGAGCGTCACGAGGGCTCCTGTCCGGGAAGAGTCCGCGTGCGCACCGTTTTTGAGACCAGGAGCCTGAGCTGGGCGAGGCCTCGGGCGATGCGAGACTTAACGGTGCCCAGAGGAACCTCCAGGATAGCGGCAATTTCGTTGTAGGAATAGTCCTCCAAATAGAACAGAGCGACAGCCGCTTGAAATTGCGCGTCAACCTCGTGGAGCATTTGGACGACCGTCTGGGCATCGAGTTGATCGACCAGGCGC
>JANXQE010000530.1 GCA_025356925.1 Limisphaerales bacterium
GATTCTGGCCACGATCGCCAGCCGCATCCACCAGCGGACCCCGCTGCTTGCCCCGGGAGTTTCCAACAGTAACAGTCAACTACAACAAAGAATAAGTATGATACTAAACACGCGCAGAAACTCGTCCCCCAGCCTCGCCAAGGGCAGGGTGGCCTCCATCGTCTCAGCGACGGCGCTCCTTGCCGTCCTCGCCCTGTATGCCGGTCCCCGGTTCGTCCTGGCCCAATCATCCGCCCCCGCGGTTGCCGCGGTCGTCGCGACTGACACGAGCACACCCGTTGACGGTCAGGCAGCGGTCAGCTCGTCCAGCGAAGTCATCAGCGCAACCTCGCCCGCGATAGTGGCCCCGGCTGACGCACCCAATTTCGCCGCCTCGGGTGTTGACCCAGGTCCAAAGTTCAAGCCCGAGAATCCCACTGCCGAACCACCCGAACCACCCGAACCACCCGAACCGGCCGACATCGTGACTCCGGAACCCCCGGATGTTCCCGGTGTCGAAGGTGCCCCGAGGCCGATGCCGACTCCGCGAGTGGCCCGTGTCGGAAAACCCGGAAAGGCTCCACGGCCGCCTGAATCCCCCGACGCAATGAATGATGGGGACGATTCCGTCGAGGGACGATTGAAGCGATTGGAGAACCTGGTGCAGTCATGGATGGATCAGCAAAACCCCAGACATCTGCGCGGCAATCTCTATTTCAAGGACGGCGCTAATCAGAATTTGAAAATTGACCAGCAATCGCTCGATCGACTCAAGGAGTCCGCCGAGCGCCAATCGGCTCGGGCTGCGGAACTAGCCAAACGGACTGCGGAGCAATCCAAACACATCCTCAAGGATCTCCAGGCTCGCGCAGAACAGGAGCAGCAGGGGAAGGAGAAGGGGGAATTTCGCGAAGGGTACCAAAGGCAAATCGAGGCCCTGCGCCAGGCGCGCGAGAGTTTGGGCCAGGAAATGGAAAAACTGGATCACCAAATCCAGAAACTCGAGAAGGAGCGTCAGCGCAGCGAAAAAGATCAGCAACAGCGCAGCGAGATGCCGAGGCTGAAGCTCCAGGCCCAGGCGTCCATGCCTGATCCTTTCGCCAACTGAGGTGATATTAGTGGCGTAGCGCAGGTTTACAGCCTGCTGTATCGCCGATTTGTAATCGGCAGGCACCCGCCAGGTCGGAGCGTGAGCAGGTTCAAAACCTGCGATACGGCGGATTGAAATCTGCGCTACGCGGAGGGCCGGTTCGACAATCATGAAAAATCCGCGTGCGAGCGCGGACGACCGATTATGAATCCCACAGTATCCAAATTAAGCCCCGAGGCAATCACGCCGGCGGTTCACCTGGAATTCATCCAGAACCAGCTCGAAAACGGCAGCGCTTCCGGCGACGACATCGAAACGTATCATCGAGCGTTGTTCCTGCATCATCACGCGATTGAGTGGGAAAAGCACCGTCAGCACGCCAGGATTCATGAGGATAGGATTGGCTTCCTGGAAGCCAGACTAAAGGACGCGCAACTCGGGTTGAGCGAACGGACGCGGCTGGTGGCGGTGACGGTCGATGGCCACGAGGATGCCCAGCCGAGCCAGCCCTGGAACGGCTGGGATGTCTTCATGTTCATCCTCGGCTTGATCGCGATCGTGGCGCTGATTGGGTTTGGAGTCTTCAACATTTCCTTCAACCTCCTGGAATCGGGTTTTGTCACTTTTCGTGAAAATCCGATTCGCTCGTATCTTTGGGCTGCCCTGTTGCCGGTGGGGGCGCTGGGCGTGAAGATCGGTTGGGATTTTCTGCAGGACCATCGCCAACGCGCGGTTTATGTTTGGAGCTGCCTGGGGGCGGGGATGGTTGGCGTGTTCGTGTGGGTGGCGGCCTACGCTTGCGTGTATCCCACGTTATCCAAAGGAATCGATGATCAAATCAACGGGCTGACCGTTTTCGATCAATCCCACGCTCCGGCCTCCACGGCGCGGCTGAATTTTGCGGGGGCGAAATGGATCGACGTCATCACCGTCTCCGGGCAGGCGGTCGCGGAGATCTTTCTTTCGGCGGTCATCGGTATGTATCTGAGCGGGTTATACGCCCGGCATCGCCCGGTTCGGCTGGCCTACGATCCGGCCTATTCGCAATTGGACCAGGAACGGCGCCACCTCGAGGAGAGCATCGCTCGCGAGCGATCCGCCTTGGGGGACGCCACCGGAAATCTGTTGCGGCTGGAAAACCAGCTCTCCGCGTTGATCGCTTTCGGAAAATCGATGTTCCACCGGGAAGCGGCCAAACGCCAGGGCCAGGCCGAAAAGCGCCAGGTGATTCTGGACCATCTGTCAGACCACCTGCGGCAGCACCTGGACTCCGCCGGCGTGAGCAACCACTTGTCCGTCAATACGGGCGGGTCAACCCTCGACCGGAGTAATGCGGCCTGAACGATATTGCAATCTTATGCGCGCATTTCTGTTGATTCTAGCTCTGGCCTCCACACTGCAGGCCGCGGAGCGCGCCCGGGAGTCGACTCCTCCCCAACCTTTCGTCATCGGCATTTCACCCTTTCTTGATAACGCAGTCAAAGATGAGATTTATCGCGGTGTTGTGCGTCTACTCGTTCAGGAATTACCCTTGAACAGCAGCGTGGCGATCGATGACGCCTTTCACCTGCGGAGCATCACGCAGGTGCAATTACCCAACGCTCATGTGTTCGAGAGTCCAAAAACCAGAGCCAATCAGTTCGCTTCCGCAATTCGCGAACTGAAACGGTTTCTGGCTGAGGAGCATCCCAGACCAAACGGCGTGGGCTTGAAATTCGATGGCGCCATCCGACTGCCGCAATTCTTTGATTTCCTGGCCGACAACCGGTCAGACACCAACACCTCGCTCACCGTCCTGCTCATCGGCAGTCCGCTCTATCAGGATGAAAAGGAACCGGAGTTTTCAATGGTTGACGGGTACTTTCCTTCGGATGGCCATCTCGTAGCGGCGCGTGACAAATCCATCTTTGGAATTACGAGCGAGCCGACCGGGGCGTGTTCTCCCGTCGCGCACTGGGTATATTTCGGCGATCCCTGGTTGAACGATTTGTATAAGGAGAAAATCACTCGCTTCTGGACGCTATACTTGGAACGGCGCGGCGGCCGATTGGCGACCTTCTGCGGTGACCTCCCCACCGCGGTGCAGGGTTTTCGCCAAGGGACCGTCCCGGCGAGATCATCGGTCCGGCACTGGACGCTGGATCCGACGCAGGCCAAAATCGAGATGCTGCGAATGGGGCGGGAGGTAGAAGTCGCCGATTGGATCCAACGTGATTCCATCCTGGAATCCGCCCAGCGACCGCCCGCAACGATGGTCGGTCGCATGAAGATCGGTATCCGCTGGCAGAACAATATCGACCTGGATCTCTACGCAACTCCCCGGGCCCAAGCCGAGACGCTGTTCTTTCAGCATCCTCGCTCCCCGGAAGGATACTACTATAAGGACCATCGCTCCTCGCCCGGCCGCGAATACGAATTCATCGAATTCGAATCGCCGGTGGATATCCGCGAGGTTGAGGCCAAGGTTAATTTCTACAAAGGCTCCTGTCCCCGGGGCCCGCGCGGCGAAGTCCGCATCGAGTTCGACGGGAGGATCTATGCCGCGCCGTTTTCTATTCCCGCACCGGAAGGCAACCGCGGCCGCGCGGGGGAGTCGCAACAGGAATATTGGGCCCGCATCCCCGTCCAAAAAATCCTTAAACTCTCTCGGAACGATAGCCTCGAATAGGTTTCTCGCCGGCCATCGTCGATCCTCCTTCAGGAACGTAGCTGCGTCGGCGCCGTCAGGGTGGAGTCTACCGTGGCCGGGGTGGGCTTGCGTTTAGATCGTGTATCTCGGTAGCTTTACCGGAGATTTCAGCCAGGAAATCGTGCCTGGCTGGACGAAATATTCATGGCTCATTCAGCGCGTTCACAACGTTCGGACCTGCGGGATGTCGTTCGCAGCGCGAGTTCTCCCAAGCTCATTCAGGCGCACTGGGTCCAGTTGTGCTCGAAGATCGGTGAGCGGCGGGCCGGGAGCGTCGGTGACCGGGCAGCCGCCCAGTATGTGCTCGCTCAGTTCCGCCTCGCCGGCCTCCAAGACGTCCATCAGGAAGCGTTCCCCTGCGTTTCGGTCGTCAACGCGGAGGCCGAGATTGCGATCGGACCTCCGGGCAAATTGCGCGGTGTTCCGGCGCGGGTGCTGGCCGGCTCACCTTCGATGCGGGGCGCGCGGCCGGTTGAGACCGAGCTCGTCTGGGTGGAGATGCCCGAGCAAGCAGAACGGCTGTTTCAGCCTTGCTTGCGTGGGAAGGTGGTTGCCCTCGTCGGACCCATGCCGACGCGCGTCGACCTGCATCGACGCCTGCTTCGGTGCGAGCCTGCGGCGGTCATTCACGTCGATGACCGGCTGCCCTTCACCTGGGTCAAAGATGATGGGGTGTATCCGGCCTGGGCGCGACGTTACGGGATGCCGCCGACCGTGACGATTCCGTATCGGGCGGCCTGGGACCTGCGCAAAGCGGGAGCGACACGCGTGCGCGCGCGGATCGTCGTAAAACTCAAGAACGGAGTGTCGCATAACCTCGTGGGGGAGATCGGCGGCCGGCAACCGAATCTGCCCGCCGTATTGGTCAGCGCACATCATGACACGCAATGCCACAACACCGGCGCGGATGATAACGCGTCTGGGGTCGTGGCTTTGCTGGCCCTCGCCCGGTTCCTGACTCCGCTGCGGCCGTTGCGGACAATTCGCTTTGTGTCCTTCGGCGCCGAAGAGCAGCTTTCGGTGGGCTCCTCTTG
>JANXQE010000547.1 GCA_025356925.1 Limisphaerales bacterium
ACATTCTTGTCCGCAGCAACTCGCGTGAGGCGTTAAGCCCTGGATATCTCTCATGGGCTGCTCCCATCCCACATTGCTGCGGACCAGAATGTCCGCGCGCCGCCCGGAGCCAGGTTGATTCATGGCCATCTCTGATTGACGCCGTTCGGCTGATCTCACGGCAAGCCTTTCCATCGGCGCAGTCCCCATTCCGAGATTAGGCAAGCGAGCGCAAACGCGAACAAGGCAGGGGTATGCCAGAGGGGATAGGTCCAGGAATCCATCACGGGCGATTTACGCCGCGGCAGCTCGCGAGCAAAGCGGTCCAGCTTCTCCAACGCGATGATTTCCCCGCCGGTTTTCCGGGCGATTGATTCCAGCAACGGCACATTCGGGGACAGGGAACGAAATTCTTCGGCCGCCAGGTCAGTGCTCCAGCCGGCGGCAGCACGCCCGACCTCCACGCCCTCAGAGTTCGTCACCGAGGTGGTTGCCTGATATCCGCCGGTGGCACGAGGCACAAAAGTGGCCTGGTATAGTCCCGGCTCAGCCGGGGAAGGCTCGACCTGCAACTGAATGGCATTGGTTTGCGCGCCGGCCAGCGCGTCGGTCAGCACCGCTTGGACCTGGAGAGTGACGCTGGCATTGTCCAGCGGCAGGAACTTGGGATCGCGCACTCGAACCTGCAGCAAGACCGCACCGGTGGGATCATCCGCCAGCTGCTCGGCGGCCAGATCGACCCGGTTGGGAACGTCCGTTACCAGCCAGCGCATCATCTGACGCCAGGCTTTGTCCATGTCATGATGAGCCTCAGCATCGTGAAAGCCCCAATGCCAAAAATCACCGAGGGTGAGAGCCGCGCTGCGGCCGCGGCCGAAACGCTGAACGACCAGCGCAGGATAGGAGGTTCCGCGGGCGTCGGTGACGGTCGCGATTACGCTCGCGCCCGGCTTCGCCGCCTTGACGCGATTGAGCACCTGGAACGGCGCCATATTCTGCAAGCGCGCCTTTTCGTCAGCCTCGTTGTCCCGCACTCGCGCCCAGGACTGGAGAAAGCCTTCGCGCGTCAGGTCGTACCGCAGCGGACCGGGCGCGTTCGTTTCGTCAACGTGATCAAGATAAACCGGCAGCATATCTCCGATTGGCGTCCGCTGGTATTTGCCCTGCTGGAAGGTTTCCATCCCCCCGAGCATGAGGAATCCGCCGCCGCGCTCGGAAACAAACTTCTGCAGTAGCGTGGCCTGATCGGGGCTAAAGAAACCCGCTTCGAGATCGTCGATGATTACGGCATGGTAGGCATAGAGGTCTTCGGCGGTTCGCGGGAAGCCGGCCCGCAACTCGAATTCGTCGCGCGTGTTCAAGCGAACCAACACGGGCTGATCGTAGCGCTCGACCTCTTCGGACGACTGATTATTGAATCCTCGAAACAAGGGGTTGCTGCTTTCTCCCGCCCGGCCAAGGAAATTGAACTTGGGCTCGCGCTTGGCAACACGAAGCAGCCCTACCAATTGGAGTTGATCGTCTTCCTGGACTGCCCGGTTGAGGAACTTAAACTCCCAATTCGGCCGGCCCGAAACGTACAGAATGCGGTAAGGCCCGTGACCACGGTCGACAACCAAAACCGTGGTGTTATTGGCCAGCGTCGCCTCGCTGGAGCTGCTCGGAGCCTCTCGCCGCCCCAACTCGGCCTGGGCCCGAACGTTCAAGCGATAAAAGCACACTCCCTGCTTTTGGGGGCGCAACTGGAAGCGAAAAGCCAAGAGCTCCTCGTCCTTGCGCGGCGTCAGCGTCTGTTCCGCGGCCAGTTTTCCATCGGACTCGAACAGTTGGGCCGTGACGGGTTGGGCCTGGTACCCGAGCGCGGTGACATCCGCCTGGACCGACACCGGCGCATCCTCAAAATCTGTCTGAGTCGCGTGCACCTGCTGCACCGCGATGTCTTGAATGGGGTCGGTGCGGCCGAGGACAACGGGATAAACCGGCGGAAGTCCTGTTAGATCGGGAACACCTCGCAAATCGGTGGCGTTCCCGTCGGTCAACAGCAAAATACCGGCGAGCGGCCGGCCATGATAGCGCTCAGTCAACGTGCGCAGGGCCGAGCCGATCCGCGAGGCACGGCCCTTGAAATCCAGCTCCGAAAAATCTTTGGTGGCCTGCAGGCGCGCGTCGAAAAAATAACGCCGCACTTCGAAACTATCGTCCAAAGCCTCCTGCCAGTCTCCGCGCCGGGCGGTGAGCAACTCGCGCAGGATCTCGCCCCGCGAGTGAACGGCGCCCTTGTCGTGGATTTCCAAACCCTGGCTGTTATCAGCGACCACCGCGAACAAGTTCGCCCCGGGTTTGACGCGCTGCCCGGACCAGAGCGGCTCCAATAAGCAGATCGCCAGGGCCGACAGACCGATGATTTTGAGCACCGGGCACAGCCACCGGGCAAAACCAGGAGGGGCCGCGCGATAACTCCAGAATAGAACCGCCGCCGCCAGGATTAAAAGCGGCCCCACCAGCCAAATGTAATTCCAGCCGGCAAAAGTGAGCGTCGCGAGGAGCATCCGAGATAGGATCACTTTTCCTTGCCCAATTCCTCGTAGTACCGCCGGACGAGGTCCGAGTAGCGGTTAGGAACGGGATCCCGATCCAGCGGGACAAGCGCCTCGCGGGACTCGCGGCGCGCCAACTCGTCGGCAATCCGGTCGCGCACCTCCGTCAAAGGCTTCATCACCTGCAACTGGACGACTGCCCAATCCGGCTTTTTTCGTTCTCGCTTAAAATCCTGGCGAATGAGCCGAGCTCGCTCTCGGGCTTTGGCGACATCGTCACGGAGGGCGGGCTCATCGATCAGTTCTTCAACTTCCCGCAGTCGATCCGACCAGGGGGCGAAGTCCTCGCCCGTAATTGGCGCCGCTCGCCGCCGGGCGCTCTCACTCACCAATCGTTCCCAGTTGCGAGCGCCTCCTCCGGCGCCCGCGGCTGCGGAGGCCTCCTGGGGATCGCCACCAGCGGCGCCCGTCCCGGGCGCTCCGGCCTGAGCCCCTCGACCGCCGGTCCCGCGCTGCGGTCCGCTGTTTTTGCCGGGAAGTGAGTTGGGTGCGGCGGAATCCCCTGACGGGCCTGTGTTACTGCCGGGCTCTCCTTCATTGGCACCAGGTTGCTGACCGGGGCTCTGCGGGTCCCCTCTTTTGGATGGTCCGCCGCCCTTGGGTTCGCCCGCCTGAGCAAGTTCTTGGTCCTGACCGGGATCTCGACCTGGTCGAGTGCCCTTCTCGCTCGCACCACGAGCCGGCGCAGCCCCGTTGGTGCCCGCTGGCTCATTGCCGGCAGCCATCCGGCCGGCGCCGGATTCGCTTCCGGACCGGGAGCGATTCGTTTGAGAAGCGCCACCTTGACTGTCGCTGATCTCGCTCTGTAACTGATTGGCCAACTCGTCCAGTTGGCGTTGCGCCAATCGGAGATCTTCGGCGTCATCTCCCAGCACACTTTCCGCCGCGCGCTCGACCCCCTTTTTGAGGTTATCGATACCCGAGCGAGCGCGTTCGCCAACTCGAGCGGCTTGGGGCAAGTAACCAAGCCGAAGCATTTCCGAAGTGATCTCTTCCAGCTTCGCGGCGCCCTGATCGGAATTGTCCCTCAATAACTCGAAGAGACTGCGAGTCATAGGTCCCCGATTGAGCAGGTCGCTTTCGGCCTCTTTCAGGTCTTTGGCGGTATCCTGAGTAAACTTGCGGACCGTGTCATAAAGTTGACGCGAAAGCAGAGGCTCAGCCTCTTCGGCCTGTTGAGAGACCTGGGAGGCGCGCTCCAGCAGATTGGTCATGAGCTCCTTTTGGCGGCCCAGCCGAGCGCGGGTTTCGCTCTGGTCAGCGGCGTCAGACAGGGATTTTCGGTCCGTCGAAGTCCCTTCCTGAATTTTTTTGAGAATCTCTTCCTGCTGGCGCGCTAATTCGCGAGCCTGGTTACGCATCTGACGCAGGTCCTCCGAGAACTCGCTGGAGTTCTTCTTCCGGATGTCATCGCGGAGCTGTTGGAGTTGGCTTTGGGCCCGGGTGCCGGCAGCCAGAGCCTGGGAAGCGGCACCTTGACTGGCAGCTTCCGAGGCGCGTTGCACCTCCTGGCGGGTCTGATCCAACTGGCGCCGCTCATCGGCCAGCCGGGACTGATTCTCCGGCCGGTCCATCCGCTGACGCAATTCATCTACGTCGGCGACCATCTGTTGCTCTTGCTCCTGGAGACGTTTGAGCTGGCGCTGGATTTCCGCGCGCTCTTGTTCCGTCCGCGCCTCCTGCAGGGCCGTCTGGAGTTCCTTCAAGCGCTCGTTGAGATCCTGCTGTCGCCGAGCCAACTCTTGCAATCGACTCATGATTTGAAGCTGTTCGCGCTTTTCCGGGTTTTGAGCGCGTTGTGCTTCGCGTTGGTTTTCGTAGCGATTTTCCGTTTCCGTGAGGTCCATTTCCTCGAGCTGGCGCTGCATCTGCTGGTTTCGACTGCTGCTGCTCTGGCTTTGACTGCGTGAGCGGGACACCTGGTACTCGTGCGCCTGAAGCCGGATCAACGCCTGGTAAGCCGCCTGCTCGGCGGCCAGGGCGTCCTTCAAGGCGGCGGGAGAATTGGTGGCCGCCTGGAGACGCTTGAGCGCCTCTTCCATCTCCGTCACGGCCTTTTGCCAAAGTCCGGCGCTTTGCGGGTCACGTTGGCGTTGCAGTGTTTGCTTGGCCTGTTCAAGGGCTTGCACCTGGGAATCGAGCACCACGCTCGCGTCATCTTCGTATCTTGGGGCCTGGCCTTTGACAGGCGCTCGACCGGAAGCCGTGGGGCTCGGCTTCGAAACAGGTGGCTCGGACGAATCCGACGCGTCGGAGTGACCGGCCGGGGCAATTTGCCCGGCGACCCTTGAAAACCGGGGCGGGATTCGCGTGCTCAGGTTAGAACGATCGATCGGCGACGCCGAATTGTGGCTCTGATCACCTGGACGCTCGATCGTCCGCTGGGGCGGGAGCTTGGGCTCCGGCGTTTTGGGGCGACCGCCGCCGGCTTTGTCGTGATCGCGCTCCAGCTTCCAGGTCGCATTCACGATTTGCTTCTGGAGATCCGCGAGCTTGCCGGTCTGGTCGTCACCGCCGGATTCGCCGCCGCCTCCCTGGCCTTCCATCCCCTGCCCTTCGCGAAAGACCTCTTCAAACGGACGGACCTCGCCAAAGTAAAGATCGCCCATCGTGCGACGAACCTGGCCGTCCGGGCCGAGATCGTCGGCCCAAGCAAACCAGGAGACCAATTCATCGGGTTTGACTCCGAGATCCTCGAGGCGAAGCAGATGCCGAAAGGACCGTTTCTCGTTGCCGGGGACGCTCCGGCCAAGCTCGATAAACTTTGGGCTCTGGCCATTCACGGCATAGGCGAGGCCAAAGGCTTGCACGCCAAAATCGTCCCAAACAGTGCCCTCGAAGGGGATCTCCTCGAGTGGAGATGGCCTCAGGTCGCCCCGAGGCGAGGTCAGGCGCGTCTCCGGTGGGCGGTTTTTGAGGGCCACGAACACAAACTCAGCCGGGATCTTGTTGGTGCGTCCCTCCGCATCCACCAACTGCAAATCATAGGTCTTGGAAGACTCAAGCGAGAAATGCTTTAAACTCGCCCTTGGCTGCGCCGCTTCAATCGCCAGAGGAATCGCCGTGTGATCTTGATCGCGGGCGACCAGCCGAGCGGAAGCAAGCGGTTTGTTGAACTGAAAGGAGAGGTCGACCTGCGAACCCTCCACCGCGCTGAGCCGGCGGGTATTCTCGATCCGCTGGGGCGGCAGCGCCGCGTATGCCGGGAAAGACACGTCGGCATCGGCGCGGTCGAGGCGAGGGTGCTCATAAACCATCACGTTGAAATCCCGAGTGCGTTGCCCGCCGTATTCGACGTGATAAACAAAATTGCTAACCACTTCCGGGATGCTGCCTCCGAACATTGGATCTCCGAGACTCTTCACGAGAGAGACTCGCTGAAGGGTGTCAGGCTGCCCGAAAGCAAGGTCCACTTTTGGCGGCAGCGTACCATTGAACCGCGCCAGAACTACCAGGGAACTGCCACGTTCCAGGCTGATGTCCCCGGGCGTCACGGCGATGCCCTGGGACAAGGTCCGGCTCAGGAGTTGGTGGCCGCCGGTGGTGCGCAAGGCGAGCAACGCGACGATGAACACGGCCAGGGCGAACCAATGGCCGGCTTGCGCGACCTGTAACCGAAACCGCGGAATAACGTCCACCCACTCGCTTCGGCGGCTGAAATCCAAGGTCTGGTGGACCAGCCGCTGCTGCAGATAATTAAGCTGCCCACCGGGCTCAGGCTGTTGCTGCAAGGCCGTGATCAGGCGGCCATCCAGTTCCGGATGCTGCGCCTCGATTCGG
>JANXQE010000617.1 GCA_025356925.1 Limisphaerales bacterium
CCGCACCGAAGCGCCCCCAATGCCACGGCTCATAGGCTTCGCATTCATAGGGAATGCAGGGACGTGGCCCGACCAAGCTCATCTCGCCGCGCAGAACGTTGATAAGCTGCGGGAGTTCATCCAGGCCGCTGGCACGGAGCAGGCTACCGAAAGGAATCATCCGTGGGTCCCGGTGGGCGTCCAGCTTGACCATGGGTGTCTGGGACCGAATTAACTCCTGGGTGTGCCGGCGGTGCGCGTCGGCATCGGCGTCCACTCGCATGGTTCGGAATTTGCAACAGACAAACTCTCTCCCCCTGAACCCGATCCGCCGCTGCCGGAAGAGGATTGGTCCCGGCGATCCCAGCTTGACCAGTAGCGCCACGAGGCCGCCCAGCAAGAGCAGCCCGGGGCAGATCATCAGGACAAGCGTCAGGTCCAGAATCCGCTTCCAAAACGGCAGTCGCGGACGCGCGCATCCGCTTTGAGGCTGAACGTTTGTTTCCTGCTTATTCATACACCTGGCATCGACCACCAGAAAATCCCCCGGTCTGAAGCTCGTCACAGCACGCCCTTGGGTTACCGCCTGATGAACTCGTGCGGACTCCGGCCAAAAACGGCGGTCCCCGAGGTGCCGGGCGACTCAGCCCTGATAATGGCCCGAGTCAGATCTGGTAATAACACGCAGTTATCTTGCTCTGGCCATCAAAAGCTGCAACTCCGACCATTACGGAGAACCGGTCAGTGAGACTACTGAATCCAGTCAGGTCGCCCGCCATAAGATGAGAATCGCGACCGACCGGGGCGCAGGCGTATCAGACGGGTTTGACCAGGCGAAGGCTTCCTGAGATACCAGAGTGGGAGTGTCCGGCTCCGTTTGGATCCGAGCAACCGTAGCCGGTCTAGCAGGCCGATGTCAGCGAGGTGTGCTCATTGCGCTCGAGAGGCGCAGGTGAGCCGACCATCGCCTCCGGGCGCGTAGCCGACACCCGAACCTCAAAAGGGCTGCCTGGTTTAACCTGGGGACGGGCGGCCGCCCGTACCAAGGCAAGACAGAATACCACCGACATGGACACCCAAGAGATTAGCATAAAGGCCATGCAGGAATGACAGCATGCAACATGCCTCGCTAGATAGGTGCCTGGGGCAACCAGGAGAAAGGCGTCTAGCGAAAACCCTAACTACCAGCAGGCAAACGGTTTTCACCATTCATCGAGCCCCCTCGACATGGGGATGGCCATCTGTCCAAACGACAGACTGTCCAGGATCGGGGCACATCTCGCCCACATTCAGGACAACCCAGGTTGGGATGGCAAACGAGTTGCGAGCATTCAGTCGGCGTCCTGAGCACATTGGCAAAGCTTATGCGTAGGAGACGTTGTAAGTAAGATGTTAAACGCTCTTTTAAAACCACGGGTGAGACACCTGGCTCACGTATTCTTCCTGATCAGCATTCTATCTGTGGCCTCGCCGCTGCTGGCCAACCCAGGCCCAGCGGTGGCATTGGCCTGGGACCCCAGCACCGATGCAAGCGTGGCAGGCTACAACGTATACTATGGCACCGCCAGCCGCAGCTACACCAATGTCGTTCCAGCCGGCAGCGCGAATTCAGCCGTGGTCTCAAATCTGGTCACCGGTGTGACCTACTATTTTGCAGCGACCACCTTCACGGTCGCAGGGTTGGAAAGTGATTACTCGGTCGAGGCCGCATACGCGGTTCCGACGCCGAACACTCCGCCCACGTTGGACGCGCTCGCAAGTCTTGCGATTAACCAGGATACGGGCGAGCAGGTCGTCACCCTGACTGGCATCACATCGGGAGCCACCAATGAGGTCCAAACGCTGGCCGTCAGCGCGTTCTCCAGCAATCCCGGGCTGATTCCAAACCCCGCCGTGAGCTACTCCAGTCCAGATACGACCGGCACATTAACCTTGTCACCCGCACCCGGTTCGTTCGGTTCGGCAATTATCACTGTCATGGTGGATGACGGCGCGGCAATTAGTAACACCGTCATCCGCTCCTTCACGGTCGCGGTCACCCCGGTTGATAATCCGCCGACCATCGACCTGCTCAGCGATGTCGTCCTCAACCAGAACGCCGGCCTGCAGATGCTCAGTTTAACGGGAATCTCGGCCGGTTCAACCAACGAGAACGCGACCCTCACCGTCACGGCGATCTCCAGCAATCCAAACCTGATTCCCGCGCCGAACATCACCTATACAAGTCCGTCGAGCACGGGCACTTTGGCGTTCAGTCCGGTGACCAATGCCACGGGAACCGCCCGAATAACCGTCACGGTGAGTGACAGTCAACCAACCAATAATTCGGCGAGCATGTCCTTTCGAGTCACGGTGAATCAAACGGTGGCTCCGCCGGGACTGCTCGCCAGCGTGACCATTTCGCCCAACGCCACTTTCTGTTTTTTACTTAGCCCTCCGGCGACGAACAGCGACAAGTTCAATACCAGCCTCGCTAGCGGAGCACCAACCGGGGCGAAGATCACTTCTCGGAGGGGCTACACCTGGCTGATTTGGACCCCGACCACAAGCCAGGCTTCCACCACGAACTTAATCGGCATCAATATTACGGACACTTCCAACCCCGGTTTGAGCACCAACCAAACCGTCCAGGTGATCGTGCTGGACTATTTGACGCTGGTCCTCGGCTCGGCGAGCCTCCAGGCGG
>JANXQE010000636.1 GCA_025356925.1 Limisphaerales bacterium
CTCGAGTGCCATTTCTGAATTGTCTTGGGACATAAACCTAGGATTTGGCCCCGCGTCCCTTGTCCATCCACTCACGGATGGCCTGGGTCATGTTGACAGGGTTTTCTTTGATCAAGCGGTTCAGGACATCCACGCTGACGATGCCGGGAGCGGGTTCACCACCCCAGCTTTCCGCGCCGAATCCGTGTCCGTTGCCGGCTGCTTTCTGGGCGGCCATCAACCGGCCAACCGGGACGCCCAGTTGAATTTCTTCCACCGGGGTGCGTTTGAAAAGCCGCAGCAACACCAGGAGCGCGACCAAAGCCAGGCCAGGATAGAGCGCCCCGCGGGCGATGCCCCACCATAGCTCGTGCTTTTGTTGCAGGTCGAATTCCTGTGTGACGGTGGTGGCCAGTTGATCGTTAAAAGCTAACTCTTCCAAGGTAATCAGGTCGCCTCGGGGGTTGTCGGTTCCTGTTTGGATCCCGATGGCGCTGGCGACGATCCGACGCAGCTTTTCGATTTCTTCAGGTGATCGGTTAACCACCTTGCGGTCCGCCCCCGTGCCTTGGACCTGGGCCGCCACCGTGACCGAAGCGGAAAGGCGTTTGATGCCCCCCGCCGTTTGCACGGTTTTGCTCGACGAGTTGCCAATCTCGTACTGCACGGTGGTGACAGCTTTTTTGTTTTTCGTCGTGTTCAGAGGAGTTGCGCCAGATGGGGCCGCATTGGTTTCGGTGCTGGTATTTGCAGAGATGCCCGCTGAGGAAGAACTGTTGGCCGTAGTCGCATCCGTGGTGTCGTCGGTCTTGGTCTGCGTTCTCAGAACCTGTCCGTCGGGATCGAACTTCTCTTCCGATTTTGTAACGGTGTCATAGTTAACCTCAGCCGACACCCGTACGATGGACTGACCCGGACCAAGGACTTTTTCGAGCATGTCCTGGGCTTTGTTCGCGAGGTACTGCTCCAGGTTGCGCCGGGCGGCCAATTGGGTGCTGGTCAGCCCGCTCAACGAATCGTTGTCGCTGTTTTCCGAGAGCACATTGCCGAGGTTGTCGATCAGTGTGACGTGATTGGGTTTCAGGCCCTCGACGGAATTGGCGACGAGAAATCGGATCGAATTGATTGATTGCGGCTGGAGTTGGGAGTTCCCGCGAACGCGGACGAACACGGAGGCGGTAGCGTATTTGTCCTTATCCAGGAGCAGCCGGTTCTCGGGCAGGACGATCATCACCCTGGCGGACTCAACTTCGTCGAGCTGGCTGATGGTCCGCCCCAACTCCCCTTGCACGGCGCGGACGTAATTGGCGCGCTGGACGAAATCCGAAATTCCGAAGTTGGGTTTGTCAAAGATCTCGAAGCCCACGCCTTCCCCGCGAGGAATGCCCCGGCCAGCCAACTGCATGCGCATGAGATGAACCTTTTCGGAGGGCACGAGGATGGAACCACCGCCGGCACCGACTTTGTAAGGGACCTTGGCGTCATCCAGAGCGGCGATCACCTTGGCGGCTTCGCCATCAGAAAGGCGACCGTACAACAGGCTGTAATCAGCGCGCGAAGACCAAAAGGCCAAAGTGCCCAGGCCGGCCAGCAGCACGAAGGTGGCGCACAGAACGCTGAGCCGTTGGGCGTTGCCCAATTGATTCCAGATATCGCGCAACTGCGCACCGAGCTTCCATAGGTTTTGGTTCATTCAGAGATTTCGTCAGACCTGCATGCGCATGATCTCCTGGTAGGATTCGAGCAATTTATTGCGAACCTCGACCATGAGCTGGAACGAGATGTTGGCTTCCTCCATGGCGATAACCGCCTGGTGCAAGGAAACGTTTTGACCGCTCTGCAACGCCGCCACGGCATCGTTGGCGACGCCCTGCCGGGTGTTGACCTCCTCAACCATGCGACCGAGCACGTTGGCGAAGGATTCACCGGCGGGCTGCGTTGGACTGGTTTCGGAAGGCGACTGCAGCGGCAGCGGCCCCCGCACGCCCGGCGTCATGTCTGGCGCCATGACTTCCCCCGCCGGCCGGAGGCCGTAAGAAGCTATCATGGGCGGAATTGCTGAGGCCGGAAACATAGTTGAGTTAGGCGGGATTCAGCACGTGGCCCTTAATGTCTGCCGATAGCCAAGGTTTGCAGCGCCATGGACCGGGAGTTTTTGACCACCGCGAGATTCGCCTCAAACGAGCGGGAAGCCGCGATCATGTCCGCCATTTCTTCATTAATATTGATGTTCGGCATGGCGACCATGCCGTTGGCGTCGGCATCGGGATGGCCCGGTTCATAGGTCAGGATTGGCGGCCGGGGATCCTTATCGATCCGCGCGACTTGCAAAGTGGGGGTTTGGGACTGCGTCTCGCCGCCGAGCGCCTGTTGCAACGCGCTTTCGAACACGACCACCTGGCGTTGATACGGCTTGCCGTCCAACCCGCGGGTCGTGTGTGCGTTGGCGATGTTCTCCGAGATAACGTCCAGCCGAGTGCGCTCGGCCTCCAGGGCGGCGGTGGTGCTTTGAATACCGGAAAGAATTTGGACCATAAGATTTACGATGATTTTGAAGTGATGGCCATACGGAGCCGCAGAAACATGTTCGAGACGAGCTGCGTTTCGAGGTTGTGGACTAAAGCGTTCTGATTCAACTGCGCCATTTCTTTCTCGAGGCTCACGGTGTTGCCGTCTCGTCCGCTGGACAACGCGTTGGGATCGGGGGCGAGCGAGGGCTGCAGCGTGGCGATTTGTTGGGGATCGCGCGAGGCGCAGGCGCGGTCCAACTCGGTTTGGAAAGCGGGCGCGAGGTCAAGGCGCTTGTAGCCCGGAGTTTCCAAGTTGGCAATATTGCTGGCGATGGCTTCCTGGCGCAGGGCTACGGCATCCAGCGTTTTTTTCGCCGCCAGATAGTTCGGCTGGTTGAACAGTGCTTCGACCATACACAATTTTCCGAGTCCCACTGAGCACCGGGAGTGCCAGCGGCAAAAATTGCGGTAAAACCGAGGGATCTGTAGCGTGACCGCACTCCCCGACGGGAAAATGTTACCCGCCAGCAGCGGCCGGGTAGGCAAGACTTGTCACAGTGAGGGCCGATCCATGCTGAGCCTCATTAGCCCGCCCGCCACGGCTGCGCGGATGACGCCATCGGGCTAAACCGGTCGCGCCTCCGGTCCACTCGACCCGTGACCTTATGGCGACGCCAACTATTTCGCCGTTAGGTTCTGTAAACTGAACCACACAGTGACCGCGATGAACAACAAACCGAGCCCCAAGCCCACGGCCAGCACCCAAGCGCCGCTTTTGAGGGGCCGCAAGGCGCGCGGGACGACCGCGTCTCGGAGCGGGTCAGGCTCGGAGCGCTCGTCGTGTTGAAAAAGCGCTCCACAGACGTCGCATTCGGGTTGAGGCAGGCAGGTCAAATGGACGACCGCTCCGCATCGGGCACAGAATTTGCCTTCGTTGGAGAAGATTATTGGCTGCTGGCAGACTTTACACGTATTACCGGGGATTTGCATTTGGCTTTTTCCATGAGGTGCCAGTCGCTAGAGAATTGGGAATCGTGTAGTCATACCCGTTACTCTACCGCCTCGCAGCCGAGCGCCGTAATTGAAAATATTGTTGCTCGCATCGGTTTTCCTGATGCCGACTCCAGGCGCCTGTCCAACCCTTCCCTCACGGCGCATGGGTTGGCGCTGCCAGGCCACTGCCGACCCGCGGCTTTTATTGGCCAGGAATCGACTCCTCCCATCAGCCTACTGGCACGCACTAAAACTCCACTCTTCGGCATTGCCTCGCACATCGCGTGGGAAGGAAACGCAGGTCTGGCATATGCACAAGAGGTTTACTTCGTCGCCGAGTCCGCGGACCGGACACCTTTCACATCATTCACTGACGCCTCCGGCCAGCCGTCCGCATTCCAGCGGAGCGGCATGATTGCCAGGGTGGCTTTTCCATCCATTCGAAGGTCGCCCTCGAAGTCCGACGTGAACCAATCCTTTCCTTGCGCATTCAAAGTCCCGGCATGTCCCGGGCCGATCAATGGGCCGTTGGTCGTTGCCAGGAATAGACTGCCGCCACTGTGCAGCAGGTCCACACCGGCCTTATCCAGATATGGCCCCGTGACGGATTTGCTTCGCCCGATGCGAATGTTGTAGGTGCTCGTGGGGCCCTGACAGCATGAACCCCAGTTCACAAACAAATAATAGTAGGTGTCATGCTTGCACAAATACGAGGCTTCGATGGATTCATTGTGAGCGATCGAAAACATCTTCGAATCCAGATCGATCCGCTTCCCGGTCTTCGGATCGATCTGAATCAGTTTGATGCCGGACCAATAGGAACCAAAAGTCAACCACAGGCTTCCATTGCCGTCGTGAAACACGGACGGGTCAATTGCATTGTAACCGTCGCCGTCCTGCGTTCGCACCACGAACCCTTGATCGGTCCATTGATAGGCCGGATCGTCCGGATCCAAAGTGGGATTGGTTGCGAGGCCGATGGCCGAGGTCAT
>JANXQE010000671.1 GCA_025356925.1 Limisphaerales bacterium
GAGGACGACGAAGGGCGAAGCGATAATGAAAGACTGGTCGAAGAAGGCATCGAAGGCGCAGACCATGATCAGATGCGCCAAGCCAGCTTGAAACGAGACTAAATATGAAGAAAACTGAAGTCCGAGGCGAAGATCAAATTACGGAACCCGACGAACGCAAAACTTCATCTGTTGTCGCGACCGGAAATCCTGCCTCAAGCCATCTTCTTACTCTAATCGCACAACAGCCCTTCTTTAAGGGGCTGAGCGAACATATTGTTCAACTGCTCGCTGATGCTGCCATGGAAATGCAATTCAAGCCGGGGGACTGGATTTATCGGCAAGGAGACCCGGCCAACCGATTTTATCTGATCCTTGAAGGCAAGGTCTTGATCGAATCGGAAATGAAGGAACATAGCATGATTCCCATTCGAACACTTGGGCCGGGAGATGACCTGGGGTGGGCCTGGTTATTTCCTCCCCACTACATGCATTTCAGCGCCCGCGCAATCGATCCGACGCAGACCATTTTCTTCTATGGGACTCGCTTGTACGAGACTTGCGACGCGAACCACGAACTTGGCTACCAACTCATGAAGCGCGTCGCGGAAGTGGTGGTGCGAAACCTCAACGCGACGCAACAACGCTTATTGGAATGCCCTGACAGGGGAAACCTCTCAGAATAGATGACTACGTCCGAATTGGAATCAACGGTTAAAGCGCTCCTCGTCTCCGGCAAAGGCATCCTGGCGGCGGACGAAAGTTTTCCGACCATCGAAAAGCGGTTCAAGGCGCTCAACATTTCGTCCACTGAGGACAACCGTCGCGCCTATCGCGAGGTGCTGTTCACGACGCCAGGACTAACTGAATTCATCAGCGGCGTGATTCTGTTCGACGAAACGATTCGCCAGCGAACGAGCGACGCCTTCCCGATCCCGGAAGCGCTCACGAAGCGAGGCATCATTCCCGGCATCAAGGTGGACAAAGGAACCACCACCCTCCCCAACTTCGCCAGCGAAAAAATCACGCAGGGGCTGGATGGTCTTCGCGACCGGCTCATTGAGTATCAGCAACTCGGGGCGCGCTTCACCAAGTGGCGTGCCGTGATTACCATTGGCGAGCAAATTCCAACCCGTACCTGCATTGAAGCGAACTCGAAAGCGCTCGCACTTTTCGCTGCACTTAGTCAGGAAACCGGACTGGTGCCGATTGTAGAGCCGGAGGTGCTGATGAACGGTGAACACACTATCGCGCACTGCGAAGAGATCACGGACGCCGTGTTGAAGAGTGTGTTCAGCGCGCTGTTTGATTATCGCGTCGCGCTGGAGCACCTGCTCCTTAAGACGGGCATGATTTTGTCTGGCGCGGAATGCCCACAACAAGCCGACGTTGCGGAAGTGGCGGAGAAAACTCTGCGCTGTTTCCGACGTGCTGTGCCTGCCGCCGTGCCGGGAATCGTGTTTCTTTCGGGCGGGCAAAATGACGAAGTGGCGACCCAGCGGTTGAATGTTATTTGCCGGACGAGTGACGTTCCCTGGAAGTTGAGTTTTTCCTTTGGACGCGCGCTCCAGTCGCCGGCGCTCAATATCTGGAACGGTTCTCTAAATAACATTACGGCAGCTCAGTCGGCTCTCCACCATCGCGCCAAGTGCAACGGTTTCGCAGTTCAAGGGAAGTATTCTGAACAGATGGAACGAGCGAACCCCATCATCTGAACTACAGCAGCAATCCGACAGCGCCAATGCAATCGAATAAATCAAACGCCGATACAAACCGTTTGCCGGTCGTGCTAACCATCGGCCATTCCACACGCACGCTCGCTGAATTCATCCGCTTGCTTCAGGCACACGCTGTATCTCGCGTAGTAGATGTGCGGACGGTGCCGCGCTCCCGGCACAACCCACAGTTTAACAAGGCCTCCTTGCCCTTGGCATTGAAGCAAGCCGGCTTGGGATACGTTCACCTGCCGGGATTGGGTGGCCTGCGTCATGCAAAGCGCGACTCGCTCAATGTCGGCTGGCGAAATGCATCCTTTCGGGGTTATGCGGATTACATGCAGACGCCGGAATTTGAGCAGAGCCTCGAAGAATTGATCCGATTGGCGCACCAAGACCGGATTGCATTGATGTGCGCCGAAGCGGTGCCATGGCGTTGTCATCGCTCGCTCATCGCTGATGCGTTGCTAGTTCACGGAATTCGCACCGAGGACATCATGAGTCCAATCCGATGCACGGCGCACACTCTCACCCCCTTTGCGAAAATCCGAGGCACCGTGGTCACATATCCGGTCGAGGTTTCACCGGATAATTCAAAAAAAACCTCGGCTAAACGTTCGGCGCCACGTCCATCAAAGAAATCTGATTCACGCTAGAACCCATTCCTTATGCAAGCATTCGACGAAGCCCATCAAGCCATCCACTATCCACCGGATCGTCGGCTTCGTGTCTGGATGAATCCTCGGTTCATTTTTGCATTTGCCGCTGTCGCTCTCGCTCCAGTGGCGATTGCCTGGACCCAATATCTGATCGCCGGGCTTCCAACGGAGAATTTCCTGCCGCCAATCAATCTGGAACATCCTCCGGCTCCGCATGGTTTCCCCGCCTGGTTGCGGCTGACCCATTTTGTGAACTTCTTTTTTCTGATGCTCCTGGTCCGCAGCGGTCTCTCCATTTTGATGGATCATCCGCGACTTTATTGGAACCGACATTGCACGCCCAACTCGGAGTGGATGCGGTTCACACCGCTGAAGGTTCCGACCGACCGCTTGTGGACGGCAAAGGACGACGCCCGTTACATTTCTCCGTGGCTGGCCTTGCCCGGCTACCGGCATACCATGGGGATGGCCCGAGCATGGCATTTCCTCTCGGTTCATGTATTTCTCCTCAATGGATTTATTTTTATCGCGCTGCTTTTCTTCACCGACCAATGGAAGCGTCTGGTTCCGGTCTCTTGGGACATCATTCCCGCCGCTTGGAACTCTTTTGTCCATTACGCCACGTTCCATCTGCCGGTGGAACCCAATGGCTTCTATCAATTCAATCCACTACAACAGCTTTCATACTTCGTTGTCATTTTCGTCATGGCGCCGCTGTCCATGCTGACCGGAATAGCGATGTCGCCGGCGGTGGATAATCGGTTTCCGTTTTTCCCAAAGCTCTTCGGGAGCCGGCAGGGAGCGCGTTCCATCCATTTTATTTTGCTGATCGGGTACCTAGGCTTTCTGGCGGTCCATGTGGGCTTGGTCGTCATCACTGGTTTTGCGAGAAACATGAACCACATCGTTGCGGGGCGTGATGACGCGCACCTCATCGGGATGATTCTCGGACTGATCGGCATTGGCTTCGTAGTGCTTTCCTGGACTCTCTGCCACTTTATCGCATGGAAATATGCCCGTACGATGCAACATGCATACAGAGCACTTACTGGTTTGTTTGACTGGAATGTGTTGAGCCGTCTCAAACCCAATGAGCATTACACGCAGAAGGACATTTCCCCCTTCTTCTGGCCAAATGGAAAGTTGCCGGTTTCCGACAAATGGAAGCAACTCGCGGCGAATAGATTTCAGGATTTCAAATTGAAGATTGGCGGCTTGGTGGAAAATCCGATCGAGCTTTCGCTTGAGGAACTTCGTGCGCTCGGCAAGGAAGAATACATCTCAATGCATCATTGCATCCAGGGCTGGTCGGGAATCGCGCAATGGGGCGGACTTCCGTTCAAGCGATTGGTCGAGATTGTCAAACCCAGGCCCGAAGCCAAAGTCGTGGCTTTTTACTCGTACGGCGAGGCGTTGTACGGTGGAGAATACTATGACACGCAATCCATCGAAACGGCACTCAAGGCGAGATGCTTGCTCGCGTATGAAATGAACCAGTCGCCGCTGCCGGAAGTGTATGGCGCTCCATTGCGATTGCGCGTGGAAAACCAACTTGGCTATAAAATGGTGAAGTGGATTGAGCGCATTGAATTCGTCGCCACGGAAAAAACTCTTGGTAAGGGCGAAGGAGGAAAAAACGAGGATGATGAATACTTTGACATCCTGCCCAATATTTGAAGCGCCGTTCCCGGATGCGTTGGCTGTTACGATATGATCGCGTATAAAGTTTCAAAGAATGCGAAGATACTTTTTGTGGGCATCAATCCGCATCCTGGCTCGTATCGGCGCGGCGTGCCCTTTTCCAACAACAAGATGTTTTGGTATCTACTCAACCGAGCCGGGCTACTGGACGAAGTTGAAAGCGATCTTAAAAGTGACGAATCACTCAAGCACATCTACGATGTAAAATTCGTTCCGAAATACGCCTTGAATTTTGTAAATCTGGTGGACCGGCCCACAATAGACGTGACCGAACTGAAAAAAGGTGAGGAGCAGGCGGGCATAAAGCGCGCGCGGGAAACCATTCGAGCCCACAAGCCCAAGGTTGTTTGTTTCATCGGCAAGATCACACTCAACACCTTTCGAGGCAGCCGGGCATGCGACTATGGCTGGCAGGAGAATATCGGACATTCCAGGGTTTATCTCATGCATTTTCCCATCCGGGGGCTCGCGTCAGTCCGCGTGAGAGAGTTGAGCGAAGTAAAACAAGCCAGTGGCCGGACTAAAATTTGAATCACCTATGAATCACCAGACGCGAGTTTACGAAAATGTTTTTGAAACGTTGCCCAGCGAGGAGAATCCGACACCGCTCGTCCGCATCAACAAGCTCAACCCGTGCGCTGAATTTCCGCTTTACGCCAAGCTCGAATGGGTGAACCCGTTTGGCTCGGTGAAAGATCGGGCGGCGTGGGAATTATTGCGCGACCTCGAAGAACGTGGCGAACTCGTCAATGGCCGCGGCATTGTCGAGCCGACTTCCGGCAACACCGGCATCAGCATGGCCGCAATGGCGCGCGCGCGCGGCCATCGTCTGCTCGCGATTGTGCCAAACAAAGTTCCGCTGGAAAAAAAGGTGCTATTGAAAATTGTTGGCGCAGACCTTGAAGTCATTTCCGATGAACTGTGTCCCGCACCTGGACTCGGCGACGGCTCCATCAATCTTGCCAAAACCCACGCGAAAGCTTCGGCCCACAAATACGCTATGCCGAACCAGTATGAAAACGCGAAGAATGCGGAAGCGCATTTCAAGACGACTGGCCCGGAAATTTGGAAACAGACCGAAGGCAAAATCACGCACCTTTTCGCTTCTCTTGGCACCTGCGGCACGGTGACCGGCACCAGTAAATTTCTCCGCAATAAAAATCCGAACATAAAAGTCATCGCCGTTCAGCCGACGGAAGGCCATGACGTGCCGGGTTTGCGGAACGTTTCACAGCTCGGAGTTTCAAAGCTTTTTGATCCATCGCTCGTGGACGACATCCTGGAAATTGATTTCCACCTCGCTTACACGCGCGCCCTGGAACTTTGCCAAAATGAAGGTCTGCTGGCCGGCCCAAGCTCGGGCTTGATTTTTGAAGGTGCGTTGGAAATTGTCAGACGCGATAAAAAAGGACATGGCGTGATGATCTTTCCCGACAACATTTGCAAATACACGACAAACATGACGAAACACATCCCTGGCCTCTCTTCCGGGACACAACCGTAATAATAAACTTATGACAAAGTATTCGAATCCAGAAGTGTTGGTCGAAACCGATTGGGTCAAACAAAACCTCGGTAAACCCGGAATCAAGCTCGTCGAGATAGATGTGGACACGAAAGCTTACGAGGCGGGCCACATTCCCGGCGCGGTTGGGTTCAACTGGCAGACGCAACTTCAAGATCAGGTACGCCGCGACATCATCAGCAAGGAGGCATTTGAAAAGCTGCTTGGCGACGCGGGCATTTCGCCTGGCGACACGGTGATTCTTTATGGCGACAACAACAACTGGTTCTCGGCTTACGGTTTTTGGCTTTTCAAAATTTATGGCCACAAAGATGTTCGTTTGATGAATGGCGGACGCGTGAAATGGTTGAACGAAAACGACAAGCAATTGACGACCGAACTGCCCAAAATCGTTCCCGCGCACTACCGCGCCGCTGTGCCTGATTTGGAATTGCGCGCCATGCTACCGGAGGTTCTCCAGGCGCAAGCCGCGAAGAATTGCAATCTGGTGGACGTGCGCAGCAACGACGAGTTTACCGGCAAAGTCATCGCACCTCCCGGTATGACGGAAACTGCGCAGCGCGGCGGCCATATCCCCGGCGCTAAAAGCGTCCCGTGGAACACGGCGGTCAGCCCGGATGGAACGTTCAAACCGGCGGAGGAATTACGTGCGATTTATGTTGATCAAAAAGGCGTTGATCCGAAAAAGGATTCCATTGCCTACTGCCGCATCGGCGAACGTGCGAGCCACACCGCCGCCTGCTCGAA
>JANXQE010000686.1 GCA_025356925.1 Limisphaerales bacterium
GTCCCCCATTTGGCAGAGCCCCACCATTGCCGCAAAAGTAACTGTCCCGGTTGTCGTCCGCATAGAGCTTGGAGGCGACGCCGATCTGTTTCAGATTACTGATGCACTGGGTGGACTTTGCCTTTTCCTTGGCGCTGCTCAGGGCCGGCAAGAGCATTGCCGCAAGGATGGCAATGATCGCAATCACCACCAGTAGTTCGATCAGGGTAAAGGCCTCGCGCCGGCCTCCAAACCGATCCTGTCGGTTCGTAAGGAGCGCGTGTCGCACATCGGTCAAACGGATTTTCTTGCACATAAAACTAACACCACTAAGGCTGCATCTCAGCCAGGCTCGACTGGTTAAGCCCATTACCCCGAACGCGGGGGCTCAGCATTTTTTTCCAATTTCAAGGCTGCAACCTAGTCGCAGCCACTTCAACCACAAGCGACGGACTGTTACTTTGTCGTGTCAGCGACGTTACAGCCCGCCGACCCTCTTCGCGGCCGGGTGGCGTCAGGCGGAAAACTTGCGAGCCTTTTTTCGGGGGCCGTTGCCCACATGACAGGCACCGGGCGCGCCCGGCGTCTCGGCCTGCCGATTCGATCGTCATGCTCTCGCTTCGGTCACTCGCCGCAAAACCGGGGGTTTCATGCAAGGGTCTGCACTATTGGATTCTAGTTTACCTATCGCAGAGGTCATTCACGGCGTCAATCAAAAAAATTCTCTTGGCTTATGACCAGATCCCTTTTACGGGGGTAGAGATTTATTTACGCTGAACGCGGCGATGCGGCGCTGAGCCTCCGCAACCTGGTCGCGCGTAAGTTCCGTTTTAAGTTTGTCGCGCCGGTCGGCGGCGTCGGCCTGGCCTTGACCGGCTGCGAGCGTGAGCCACTTAAGTGCCTCGACACGATCGACGGGAACGCCGACTCCCAGATTGTAGCGCTGGCCGAGATCGTACTGCGCCAAGGCCTGGCCCCGCTCGGCAGCGCGCTGGAACCACTTGGCGGCTTCAACATGGCTTTGGCGCAGGCCACGGCCGGATTCATACATGAAAGCCAACGTGTATTGGCCGTTGGCATTGCCCTGCTCTGCCGCCTGGCGATAAAGCTTCACCGCCTGATCCAGATCCTTGGGCACACCCTGGCCGGCCTCGTACAGTTCGCCAAGTCCCAGCAGGGCGTCGGAATTCGTCTGGTCGGCCGCGCGCTGGAACCATTTGGCAGCTTCAACGTAGCTGTTCGTCACGCCTTCGCCTTTCGCGTAAAGTTGGGCAAGTTGCACTTCGGCTTTGGCATCGCCCGACTCGGCTTTGGAGCGCACTGAGGCAACGTCGATTGGGGGCGGGTTGACGGCGGCAGAGGCATCCGCCGCTGGACGGGAGAGGAACCGAAAACTGATGAGGGCCGCTAGCGCACAGCCGACGGCGAACGTGATGATAAAAACCCAGCGTCTCATTGGATGAAACCCGAAGGCCGAAGGCCGAAGGCCGAAAGAAACCCGAATTCCGAGGGCCGAAGGAAGGCACGGGGAGCCAGCCTTAATGCGATTCGGAAATCCGTGAAGTGAATCCCACAGGGATTGCGGCTCAAAGCCCAGGATGGCGAGGTTGGTGCCGCGCTTCGTCCCTCCAATGTTGCCGCGGCCAGGAGTGTCCGCGCGCCGCTAAGGAGTTCTGAGGATGTCCTGGAGCGTGGCGCGGATGGCATAGACGAGTTGCTGGATGTCGGTCGGAAAAATCCGTCCGATCGTGCCGATGCGGAAGGTATTCACCTGGGTGAGCTTGCCGGGATAAATAATGAAGCCGCGCTCGCTTAGGCTGCGGTAAAAGTTGTCGAACGAAAAATTCGAGTCAGCGGGAAACGGGAAGGCAGTGATAATGTAGCTCTGCACACCCGCGTCGAGATACGGGCGGAGGCCCAATTCTGCCAGCCCGGCACAAAGGACGTCGTGGTTGGCACGATAGCGCGCCCCGCGTGCCGCCACGCCGCCCTCGGCCTCGAATTCTTTCAACGCCTGGTCCAGCCCAAGAATGGCGTGCGTCGGAGGCGTGTATCGAAACTGGCCGGTGCGGTCGAAACCTTTGAGTTGGTCGACCAAATCGAGACTGAGACTCCGAGACTGGTCCTGGCAAGCCAGGAGGGTCTGCCGTTGGCAGAGGATAAAGCAAAATCCCGGCACGCTTTCGAGGCATTTGTTGGGAGAGGAAATCAGGAAATCGATGCCGCAGTGTTTGAAATCAATGGGGATCGCGCCAAAGCTGCTCATGGCATCGACGATGAACAGTTTACGATGTGAGCGCGCGAGCTGGCCCACAGCCTGAACCGGGTTTAGAATACCAGTGGTGGTTTCGCAATGGACCATCGCCACGTGGGTGATCGCTTTATCCGCGACCAGCAAAGCGGCCAGCGCTTCCGGTTCCACCGGTTTGTTTTCGGCGGTGTGGAGCACGACGTGGTCGATGGCGGCTTGAGTCAACATCTGCGCCATGCGATTGCCGTAGGCCCCGTTGGTGAGCACGGCCACTTTGCCGGCCCGGGGAACGCAGGTTTGGAACACGGCTTCCACTCCATACGTGCCGCTGCCCTGTAACAAGATGGCCTCCCAGCCGCCGTCCCGGGAAAGCTGGGCGATCGAGAGCAGACGGTCCCGGATCGACGCGACCAGCGCGTTGAACTCGAAATGCCACGAGCCGGCGTCGTGGAGCATGGCTTGTTTGACGCTGAGGCTGGTGGTCAGCGGTCCGGGCGTGAACAAGAGCTTGTCGCGGGCGGAAGCTGCCGCTGAATTCACGATGTTCTCGGGTGGATGCATTCAGCCCCGGTGGGCGGCCAGTGAAAGGTTGCCCAGCACCAAGGCCGGCAGTTCCTGGAGCGATGCGATCAAATGCGTGTGGGGGTGAGCCGCTAATTGGTCGCGCGTGTGGGAACCGTTGGTCACGCCAATAACCAGTCCACAACCTGCGGCGGTCCCTTCCTGCAGGTCAGAGGGAGTGTCGCCAACTTTGGCCACGAGTTTAGGGTTCTTCACGCCGGTCAATTCCATGGCCTTGAGCGCCAGGTCGGCATGGGGCCGGCCCCGCGCGACCTCGTCGCTGGCCACGGTGGCATCCAGCAGCCCGCCCTGATTCCAACCCAGTCGTTCGAGGATGGCATTGACGATGGGCCGGCTGAAACCGGTATCCAACGCCAGGCGCACGCCGGCTTCCTTTAGCTGACCAAACGTTTCCAAGGTGTGCGGCATCGGCTCAATGCCCGGAGCGCTATGGTAATGATGGAGCATGCGAGAGAGAAAACCCTCGTGCACGGCCTGTACCAGGTCGGGCGACGCCGCACCGCCGGCGCCTAATTCGCGTTCAAGTAACAGCCGGATTGCGATTGGCTTGGGCAGCCCCATGACGGAGTTGACCTCATCGCGAGTCACGGCAATGTGTTGGGCCAGGGCCTCCCGCAGGCAGAGGTTCACCGCGTCGTCGTCACGCACGGTGGTGCCGGCCATGTCAAAGATTACCAGTTCGATGCTCATACAGTTATTACCGTGGATTCTGAGTATTATTCCGATTAAACTCGAGTCGAATGAGTCGGCAGCCAACTCCGCGCCGCGTGGTCTTGAACTTACTCATCATCGTCATCATGATCTCAGCAGTCTCGGTTCTCATGGGTTATCCGAGAGTGCCGGCGCAGGTGTCTCCAGCGAGGCAGCCGCCGAGCCGGCCACCGCCAGGGGCCGGCGATAGAGAAAACAGCACAGCACGGCCGCGATGAGCGTCAGACCCGCCATCGCTTCAAAACCGAGACGATAACCGCCGATCATCAACAACCTGCCGAAAACCGTTCCGGACAGAATGCCGGCGATATAGCCGGTGCCATCGACGAGACCAGAAACCGTCGCGGCAAACTCCTTCCCGCGCACCTCCACTGAAAGGACGCCGCCGAGCAGGCTGTAGGGGCCATAAACGAGAAATCCGATCAAACCCACCCCGGCGGCCAGGACCCAAAGTCCGAAGTGGAAGAGTTCCGGCAACACCGCCAACAGCAGGGCCAGCGCGCCGAGGATCACGACGAGCAAGCGCTGTCGTCCGGAGGGCTGGAGCCGGCCAAACACCCAGCCCATCAGCACGATCCCAGCCGCGCCACACAAGTCAAAGGGGGTGGAAAGAAATGCCGCCACCGCGCTGGAAACCGTCGAACCGCCTTCGGTGCGAATGAAATCAACCGTCCAGAAATTGAAGGTCTCCCGCAGCAACGTCAGCGTGAAACTCAACGCCACTACCACCAGGAACTTGCGCTCCTTGAACAAATCAAGGGTGCGACGGAGGCTGAAGGTGGACGATTTCGGGTCAGCCGCGGCGGCGGCTCGACGTTTGGTGGGACGGGGCAGAATCGAGGCGCAGAGCACCGTCAGGACCACGAGGACGATCGAGGGCAGGCCCAGGACGGACGGCCAGGAATCATGCGTCATGCGAGCAATCAGTCCCGCGAACGAAACCGCCAGTGCTCCGCCGAAAACAAAGCTCAGGGATAACAGGCCGCAAGCGAACGCCAGTTTGACCGGGCCAAACCATTCGGGCACGAGTTTGAGCGTCGCGCCCCAACTGGCGGAACCGAATAACCGGTTCGCGCTATAGATCAGCGTCAAAATGGCGAGGGATGGCGCAAACGCGCCACAGGCGCCAAACAGTGCGACCAGGGCCATTGAGCCAAGCAGCGCCGTCCGGCCACCGAGGCGATCGGTAATTGGCCCAAAAAAGAACTTGCCGCAGGCATAAGCGATGGTGCTGGCGCTGTTGATGATCCCTACTTGCTCCTTGTTCAAGCCCCAGCTCTTTTGCAGCAAGGGGACGGCGACCGCGAGGTTTTTGCGACAGAGGTACACGCCGATGTAAGCGGCGACGAGCGTCCCTAAAAATAGATACGCCCGTCCCGGTGGTGTCAGCGATTCTGGTTGCGAGTCGTCAGCCATGCGATCATCGGGTGCATCCGGCCCGGCCCAAACGGTTGGTCGGATCGTTGTGGCCCAGCATGTGCCCAAATTATCTTGGGTATGAGCCTTCCGCAACAAGCGTTTGTCAGGCGAGCGACAAACCGGTCACGATCGCGTCACAAGCACTGCGCTCGGCAGGACTTAAATCTTCCGTGGTTCGCGGGATCCGGGTTCTGAATGAGAATACCGTTCGGCCAGAGCGTCGGCGATAAGTTCGGCGGGTTGATCGGGCGCGATTTCGATCCATTGAACCGGCAACTGACGGCGAAACCAGGTCAGTTGGCGTTTGGCGAACTGCCGAGTGCGGGTCTTGACCAGTGCGATCGTTTCAGGCAGCGGCCGAACTCCCCGCAAGTATTCTGCTGCCTGACGGTACCCCAATGCTTGCAGCGCCGTGCGATTGCTGCCCAACCCGGCCGGCAGGAGTGCCTCGGTCTCGGCCACCAACCCTTGCTCGAACATCGTCTCGACCCGGGCCTCGATACGTTGGTGGAGATCGGCCGTTGCCCGCACCAGACCAAAGATCGTGGCGCCCCGGAGTTCCGAGGCTGGTGGGCCCGACCAATCCGCTTGTTGAACGGAGAAGGGTTTACCGGTGAGTCGAATGACCTCCACTGCTCGAACGACGCGCCGGGCATTTCGGCGATCCATTTTCCCGTAAGCGACCGGATCGCGCTGTTCCAACTCGCGCAGCAACTCGGGAAGGGGCGTGGCTTCCACCTCAGCTCGCAAACCGGCGCTACCGGCGGGCGCCTCGCCCAGGCCGCTGTAAAAGGCTTTGAAATACAGGCCGGTTCCGCCACAGAGAATGGGTACTCGGCCGTGCGCGCGGACGTCTGCCACCGCCTGGTTGACCAAACGCAGGAATTGCGCAGCGTCGAAGGGAGCCGTGATGTCCACGACATCAATGAGATGGTGCCGAATTCGAGCACGATCCTGGCGAGAAGGTTTCGCAGTGCCGATATCCAAACCGCGATACACTTGCATGGAATCGACAGAAATGATGTCGCCGCCGAGCTTCTCAGCCAGTTGAAGCGCGACCTGAGATTTGCCCACCGCAGTCGGACCCACCAGCGCCAAAACGCCGACCCGATTGCCCGATTCGATCGCCCGGGTCACTCCTATCCTCCGCCTCGCATCCTCCGCGGCTCCATCCGGGAGAGCGCCCACCAGAGCGTGATTCCGGTGAGAAAGATCGCGATGCTCACCAATTGAGCGGGGGTCGCCCACCCTCCGAGGTAATGTTGTGGATAATCGCCGCGGAACATCTCCACTGACGAACGAAACAGCGCATAGCCAATCAAATACGCGGCGAAGACCTCGCCGTCGAATTTCTTGCGTCGATACAGCCAGGCCAGGCCCAGGTACAAAACCAGATTAAGCAGGGAGTCATACACCTCGGTTGGGTGGACCCCGTGCGGATAGGTCTGGTGACCAGCCGGGAAATGGATGGCCCATGGCAGATTACACTCGCGGCCGTAGCAGCAACCGTTCAAAAGGCAGCCGACCCGGCCAAAAACAGAACCTAGCGCGATGCTCGGGGTCAAGACGTCGGCCAGTTTCCACAGCGGGAGCGCCTTGAGCCGGGCATACAGAATGGTGGCCAGAGAGGCGCCGATAAAGCCTCCGTAAAAGACCAGGCCACCCCTCCAAACCATGAAAATTTCAGTGATCGGCTGACCCGCAAACTGTTCATGCCAATATGAAACGACATACAGCGTTCGGGCGCCAATAATCGCGCCGACGATGAGCCAGGGTCCCAGATCGAGGATCTTTTCGGCGGGAAAGCCGCTGCTCAAGCCGCGCAAGCTGGCCGTCCAGAGGCCGGCCAGGAAAGCCATAGCGACCATCACGCCATACCAGGTGACGGTGAGCGAGCCGAGTTGGAAAGCGATCGGATGCACGAAGCGCCCAAGCTGCCCTAAACCGGCCCGCCGGTCAAACTGCAGAAGTCCGCTACCGTTCCCAATACTGGCTCGGCGGCAATCCCAGTGGTTGGTTGCATAGATTCGCGATGTCTCCGCGTGCCCTCAAGCAGCGCCTCGGGTATCGGTTGTCTCTGCAACCAAGCACCGGGCGCAATTGGTTCAGTTGGAATTCGTCGTCGCCCAGGAAGCCGGGGCGCTCGAGGGTTGGCGCAGAATGGGAGGGGGCGGCATGGGAACTGGAACTTGAAAGCCGGGAGGGAGTGGAGGCTGGCGCGAGAGGTTGGACACCAGATTGCGCCAGGATTGGCGCTCGGATGGAGTCATGCGCTCCCAGCGCTCGGCGTTCTTTAAGAACTGCTGACGTTCTTCCGGGCTCAAGCTGGCGAATTTCTGGAAAGAACGAAGGCACTCCACGCGTTGTCCGCGGGTGAGGCTCCCAAAAATGCGGAGCGTTTTTTCAATCTCCAGACGCTCGGGTTCCGAGAGAGTGCGCAGCGTCTGTTCCTTCTCGGCGGCGGTCAGATCAAAGAACTGATTGAAATGGACCACGACGGCCTCGCGGTGCTCGTCCGTCAGGGCCTGCCAACGACGGATGCCCGACTCGATCTTCTCGCGGCCCGCAGCGGGCATGTTGGTGACCGATTCGGCCTGCTGCTCTGGTGTGCGGTCCGCCCGCTCGAAATAGAATCGAACCGTGGACTCATTCTCTAGCAACTCTTTCTGGACCTCGGCACCGAGCTTATCCCACTCGTGGAGCCGGTCCTCCAGCAGGTTGCGGAGACCAGCAGGAACGGCGCTGAGTGCCGCGGCGCGATTGGTCGCCGGACTGCTGAGCAACGGCAACAGGTACCAGCGCAATTCAGTCACCCGCAGGCGG
>JANXQE010000724.1 GCA_025356925.1 Limisphaerales bacterium
GATCGGTTCAACCGGCCGGCCGCAAAGCGAGCCAAATGGCGCGTTCCCTTTACTCAGCCTGTGGTTAAGAAGCTAGCGGCGTTTGCCTGGCGACTCCAGCACGCGTTTGACTCCCGGCCGAGCCCTGGCCCCCCAATTCAAAACCCCAAAGCCAGTTGCGGTCCTTCGGGCCGGCAAAAGGCCGCGACGGATAATTCCGGTCCATCCTCCCCCAATCCGGATTTGCGCCGTGAGACATGGAACATCTGTGAAATCTGATCCGCGAAAATACCTTCCCCGCGCATGCGCGAACCGAACCGGGGATCGTTAAGTTTGCCGCCGCGGATAGCGCGAATCCGGCCCAGCACCTTTTCCTTTTTCCCGGGGAAGTTCAGTTCCAACCATTGTTCGAAAATCGGTGCGACAGTTAAAGGAAGCCGCAGGATTTCCGTTCCCGCCCACCCCGCTCCGGCGGCTTTCGCGGCCGCCAGGACCGAAGGGATCTCGTGGTCGTTCAGGGCCGGGATAACCGGCGCGACCAAAACACCAACAGGCACGCCCGCCTTCGCCAGAGCCTCCACGGCCGCTAACCGTTGGTTCGGAGATGAGGCCCGCGGCTCGAGCTTGCGCGCCAGTTCACGATCCAAGGAGTTGATCGACAGGTGGACCACTACGGCGTGGTGGGCCGCGAGGTCGCGGAGCAAGTCGAGGTCGCGCGTTACCAGGTAGTTCTTGGTGATGATGCTGACCGGATTCCGGAACTCCGCCAACACTGCCAGGCACCGGCGGGTTAGTTGAAGCCGGCGTTCGATGGGCTGGTAGCAGTCGGTCACGCCGCTCATGGCCATCTCCTGCGGCTTCCATTTGGGCGAGGACAATTCGCGCCTGAGCAGCTCGGGCGCGTTTTCCTTCACCATAATCCTGGTTTCAAAATCGACGCCGGCTGAGAACCCCAAGTACTCATGGGTATTACGGGCGTAGCAGTATGAGCAGCCATGCTCGCAGCCGCGATAAGGATTGAGGCTGGCATTGAATGGAATATCCGGGCTGTCATTGTAGCTGATGACACTTTGGGAGAGGTCTTTCAAAAACTGGGTCTTGGGCGCGGGATCGTCCTCCGGGTTCCAATCGGGATCGCGTTCGAGTGAGATCCGCTCAAACCGATTAGGCGGGTTGTTTAACGCGCCGCGACCGCGCGGCGATGCAGGCTTGCCGATCACGTCCTAACTGTCCTACAAAAGCCGCGCCTCGCAAATCCTTGATACGTGCTTTGTGTGAAATCCGGACTTCGGATCTCCGAGGCTCCCCGGTCGTGTCCAATAAGTGGACGCTCAGAGTGCCTTAATGGCGCGTTTGATTCCGGTGGGAAGCGTGTAGGCGCTAAAACAAGCGCGCATCGAGTCACCAACGGGCGGCACCCTGCTTTTGATCTGCTCCCGCCCAATTGGGCCGTACCTCCGGCTATCGACGCTATAATCGCGATTGTCTCCCATCAAAAAGTACTGATCATCAGCCAGTTTGAACGAGGGGATTTCCATGAGCGCATCGGGAAACGTATAGGTGTGCTTCATTAAATAGGGCTCTCGAAGCATTTTCCCGTCGATGAACACATAGCCGCGCCAAAGTTGGATCTTCTCGCCGGGCATCGCGATGATACGTTTCAGAGCGTATTCCTTGTTGCCATCATTGATTAGGACGATATCTCCGCGCTGAAGCGGGGTGGAAATCGGGGCGGTATAAACGCGGCTGCCGGGCGGAAACGTGGGGATCATGCTGGTGCCGTCCACCACGGAGACGGACCCCGAAACCGAAGCAATGACAGTGTGGCCAGTGACGATGCCAACGATGGCCGCAAAGATTACGGCAAATAACCAACGCAATGGGTCTTTTTGCCAGAGGCTCTGGCTTACCCAGTAAATCTTTCTCATATCCGGAGCTGAACTGGATCAATCCGCAATTTCCTTGCCAAGATCCATTGCCGAACCGGGCTTTGGTTGCCAGGATATCGTTATGCCAATCCTGTCGTTAACCGCCAGAAGCAGTTTCGTGGAGCATCACTCCTTTGACTCGCTGAGGCGGGGCACGGCGGTTGTGGGAGCATGGTGGGCTCAGCCGAGCCTGGCCACATACTGCCTTGGTTTGATCTGTTGCTTGACGGACCTGCCTGGGATGTCGGCGGATTTAGCGCCCGCCCCGCAGCAGTTCCGGCAGGAGGTGGCCCACCGATTCACCGCAACCAACGGATTGCCCCAGGGCCCAGCTCAACTGCTGGAGTGCGCGCCAACCGGCCTGGTCAGGGCGTTTCTGGGCGGGCATTGGTATGATCTTCACCAGGACCATTGGTTGATCAAAGGAGGGTTGGCCGCTCCCAAGGATGACGACTTTGTCTTTTACGACGCCACGGACCGGGAGGTCACTCTTAAGGTTCCCTGGCGCGAAGTTCGTCAGATCCTTGTTGCTGGAGCAATCCGCTTTGTAACCACGGCCCGGGAGATCTTTCGAGTTGAGGCCGAGAATGCGATTCCAATGGCTTGGGAGGAAGATTGGACCATTAATCAGCTAGCTCTCGACTCGCAAGGCGTGCTCTACGTCGCATCTGGTGCTGGGCTGTTTCGCCAGCAAGGCGAAAGCTGGCAACGAATCGAGGTTCCAGACGAACGCGGTCGGAACTGGGCCGTGCGAGACGTGCTGGGCGTCGGCTTTGACTCCAAGGGGCAGCTTTGGGTGGCGACGAAAGCAGGCGTGTGTCGTCATGCCGATCAGGGTTGGCAGTTTTATGAAGGCAAAGACGGTTTGCCCTGGAACGATTTTGCTGGCATCGCAGGTGGACCTCATGGCGAGATCTGGTTCGCGACCCATTTAGGTGTGATTCGGTTCGACGGCCGCGATTGGCAGTATCGCCAAGGTCCGGCGTGGCTGCCCGACGATGACGTGACGGGGTTGGTGGTCGATGCTGCAGGGACCGCGTGGTTCGCCACGGCTGGCGGTGTCGGAAGCCTGGAGCGGCGGTCGATGACCCTGGCGGAAAAGGCGGATTTCTATGAAACCGAAATCGAGCGCTATATAAAACGAACACCGTTCGGGTTCGTCGCGGAGGCTGGGCTGCGCCAGCCGGCAGACAAATCGACCGCGAACCCTCAGGACAGCGACAATGACGGCCTGTGGACGGCAATGTATGGCGCTGGAGAATGCTTTGCTTATGGGGCGACCCGAGACCCTCGAGCGAAGGCGCGGGCCCGCAGTGCGTTTGAGGCGTTGCGCTTCCTTCAAAAAGTCACCCAGGGTTGTGACCATGCGCCGCCGAAGGGCTACGTCGCGCGCACGATTCGGCCGAGCGATTGGCCGGACCCGAACATCGGGCGGCTGGAGAGTGATCGGGCTGAGCAACAACACGACAAGCTCTGGAAAGCCTATGAACCGCGTTGGCCGAAGAGCGCGGATGGCAAATGGTTTTGGAAATCCGACACCAGCAGCGATGAGTTGGACGGGCACTTTTTCTTCTACCCCCTCTATTATGATCTGTGTGCCGATTCGCAAGCCGAACGGGACCGAGTGGGCGAGGTGGTGCGGGAGTTGACCGATCACCTGATTGACCACGATTTCTGCCTCGTCGATCACGACGGCAAACCGACGCGCTGGGGAATTTACGGTCCGCAGTTTCTCAACCAGGATCCTATCTGGTGGCAGGAGCGCGGGTTGAAGTCCTTGAGCATTTTATGCTACCTGAGCGTCGCGGCGCATATTACCGGGGATCCAAAATACGAGGCCGCCGCCCGTGGGTTGATCGAGCGCCATGGCTATGCCCACAACGCGATGTACCCGAAGGTTCAGCACGGCCCGGGCTCGGGTAACCAATCCGATGACGAGATGGCGTTCATGTGTTACTACGGCCTGCTGCGTTTTTCGGGGGACGAACACCTCAAGGCGCTCATCCGCGATTCTTTCTTCCACTACTGGGTAAACGAGGCGCCCGAAATGAACCCTTTCTTCAACTTTGCCTACGCGGCACAGAACCTCGATGCCTCTGCCACGAGCGCGTGGGGAGCGCTGTCGCTCAAGCCCTGGCCTGGTTGGTTGGATGATGCGATGGCCACCTTGGATGGGTTTTCTCTGGACCGCCTGAACTGGCCGCACCACAACAGCCACCGTCTGGATTTGACCGGTTTGCCAGCCGTTCAATCAAGCGATTTGGGGGCGCCTGATCGGCCTCGTCAAAGGGGGCACCGGGTAAACGGCAAAGCGTTGCCTGTCGAGAATCGTCATTTCAACCATTGGAACACAGATCCCTGGCAACTGGACTATGGCGGCAACGGAGGAGAACTCGCGGCCGGAACCGTTTTCCTGCTGCCTTACTACATGGGTCTCTATCACGGGTTCATTGAAAAGCCATGATTGCGAATTGAGAATTGCAGATTGTAGAATGTAAATTGAATCCGCTTATGACACCTGCTGAGTTGTCCGAGCGCCTGTGGCTGTGGAGACTCATATCCAGCGCGAAAGACCCGTTAACCGCTTCCAATTTAAAGGTTAAAATCTCCAATTTTCAATCGGAAGCTCGGCTGGCCTCCCAGCGAGCCTGAGCCCTGAAAAACACAGGTCCCCGCCAGGACCTCAGGCGACACTTGCGACACGCGGATCTCGCAGTGAATTCACCTTCCCCGGCGGGGACCTTAACTGCATGGTTTCCCGGCGCCTCGACAACGGGTCGGGGAGCCGGACCATATTGTCTTCCTATTCGGAAAACAAATCGGGTGGACGCAGGTCAGGCCCGTGAGCAACAGCTCAACTTGGGTTGCCGATCTGCAGCTCCTCGACAGGGTCGAGTGCCTCGTTGCGGAAGTTGAATCCTCGGTCTTCGTGATACCCCAGCGGTGGCCAGGCGGCGGCGAAAAGCTCCAGGGTCAACCCCCCGGCAATCAGCGCCAAAATGCTAAGCGCGACGTCAATCATTCTTGCCCGATAGCAGCCCGGGTGCCAAACGACCGAGACCCGCTCGCCGCCTGGGCGTGGCAGATGGCCCATTGCACTTCAGGAGTGCATATCCAGCTTGCTCCTGCTTTCCGTGACCGCACTGCGCCGACGCATTTGTGAACTGGCCGCCCGCTACCCTGTTTTGAGTTCTGTGCAGGGTTTTACCTCAGCCCACCGCGGACGGTCAGTTTGAGTGTCCTTTCTTGGGACGCGTGGTCCGACTCGGGACACCCGCGTAGGGACCGCGCGTTATTGGTGCCGGAAAAAGGCCGCGACAAGGCCCAATAGCATCAAGAACAGAAAAATCACGAAAACGATAAAGCGGTTGCGGGCTACTCGCTTTTCATAGCGCAGGGGCCTTAGCCCCTGAATGCCGCCTGCGGCTAAGTAGCTGACGAGCTTTGGGTTAGTAGCGGCTGGACCGCGGAAATGGTTGCGGATCCGGCGGAACAACGCTGGTAAATCGTACTTCCGCACGCCAAGTTCGTTGTAATGGGCGGCCGTGCTGGGGGTCTCGGCGTGCCGTTGGAGGCGGTTACTGTCAACTTCCTCGAAGACGGGCTCACGGGGTGATGCGGGAGCCGCCTGAGTTTGGGAGGTCGATCGCTGGAGCGTTGGACTTTGCGGCAGGGCCGTCGAACGTAGTTTGGGCTGGGCGCTTTGTTGCTGGAGCCGGCCATCGAGGGACTTGATTTGGGCTTCCAGTTCGGCGATCTCGTTGCTGAGCGCTCGGGCGCGATCTGTGATCGGATCTGGCTTGTTTCTAAACCACGCCATGACGGCAAGGAGTTCAGCGATACAGGCGCAAGGCCACCAGCACAAGGAACCCGAGCAGGAGCACGGCGGCCACCGGCCAGCTCAGAGCAAAACCCAGCCGGCACATCTGGCCGAAGGTACAGTTGAACAAGAAGGAGGGCTGGGGTGTGGAAACGTTTGCACCCGGCTTTTGAGGATCGAATACCGTTCCGGACAGCACGTCGAACTTCAACCGGGCAGCGTTCCATTCCATGCGGGCGTTCTCAAGTGTGGTTAAGCCCCGGGTCAGTTCGAGGCTGAAGTTGGCTTGGGTCCAGCTTTCCTGCTGGATGGTTTCAATCTTGGAAAGGGCATCGCGCAAATCGACCAGGGCTTTGGACATTTGCTCAGCGTCGCGGCGTCGGGCGAACTCGGCTTCCTCAAGCAGACCCACGCCGCGAATCAGGTTTTGGATCATTTCCTGACGGCCGGTTTGGAATTCGAGCTGGCGGCGGCGGGTCTCTTCGAGTGCTGACCGCTCGCGCTCCAGCTCCTCCTGCGCGCGTCGTAGCTCGATTAATTTCTGCTGGGTCTCCGCAACCTTGGAATCGACCTCCTCGCGAGTCGGCGCCCGGGGAAGCGCGCCTGCGCCGGTACCGGAGCCGGGCGCTGGACGGCTTTGAAAATCGCCATCGATGAACTCCGTTGCGTCGTAATCCGGTGACATGGTTGCAGTTTAGTCGCCGCTTTCGGGAGTGTAAAGCGGTGTGTTAAGCGAACGGGGTCGTAGCGGCATCAGAACAACTTATTGTCACCGCTGGTTACTTTATCGTGTTTGCGGTAGAGCAGACAGGCCGCGTGACTCGGGGCGCCCATGGGGAGCCGCTCGGCAATCCAGGCGAGGGTCATCGTGGTTTCGCGTCTGAGCCGCGCCGCAATCGTCACCTTACGCCCATCACCCTTGCGCCGTCGCTCCAACTCTGGCACACCTCACCCCAGTCGCTCAACTTCTTCCTGAACGATTCGCCCGGCCTTGGCTTGCCCTGACTCCCCAATCGCTTCTCCGCGATTCATCGCGCCGGGATACCGTACTCTGAGCTCGCGAGCCATCCTGCCCACCGAGTCTGTGCCGGGCAAAAGATTAGTCGAGCCTGGATGACTCTGGCACTTAAAGTGCGCCGGACGGTGAAGACTCGCTCGCGACTGTTGGGCCCCTCGTCGGCTTGCGCCAACAGGGCGGGCGGCAAGAAGCTCTGGAAGAGCAGATCCAGGTGGCAGAGGCTTTGCTGGCGTAGTGGCTGGACCCGCCGGCCCAGAGCGGAGAGCCGGGCGCGCCAGGGAAGGAAGAAAGGAGTTTGCACAGGCCGTATATATACGGCCCATACTTGACAGTCCAGTTATCCTTGGAAGATGAGCAAAGACAATGCGAAACGGGCCGCCTTAGAAAACCGGTTGCGCCGCTTGGCTCGCCGCCTCAGCCGCACCAACTATGTCAGTCAGGGCTGCGTCTTTGAGCGTAAACAAAGAGCCGGCGGCAGTCGCTACCAGTGGACTTGGAAAGACCCGAAGCAAAAGACGCTCAGCTTGACACTATCGGCCAAGCAATATGCCTGGCTCAAGAAGGCCATCGCCCAGCACCGGGCGGTGGAAAAAATACTGGCACAAATGCGCAGGATTACCTATCAGGTCCTGATCAAGCACGTCCCCGGTCCACAGCGACGCAAACTCCTGACTTTGAAAACTTTACACCCTATCTAAGCGCCATTCAGGACTGATCCCTTTCACGACCCTTTCACGGAAAGCGAGCACAAGAGCGACGCCCCGGAAGACCGCCTGCACCTGTTCTTCTCGACCCATGACGTGACGCTCACCGGCCGGCGGCTGCGCCCGCTGGTCAAGCTCATCCGCAAAGGTTCGCTCTCCGGCGCTCGCGCCCTGGACACCCGCTACGCTCATGTCAATCAAAAATCCCCCTTCATCCCCGCGTCAAAATCACCCCGGTCAAAGAGGCTGGAAAAG
>JANXQE010000736.1 GCA_025356925.1 Limisphaerales bacterium
CACGACCGGGTAGCCGACGGCCGACGGATTGGGAGCGACATTGATGACGGCCACCGGCCCTTGCTGGAAGAGTGAGCTGGAAAGGATGAGAATCGACCAGGCGTTGGCCAGAGGCTGATCGGCCCAGGCGGCGGAGGTCCAGGAGCCGGCAGGGCTTTGGTGGTCGATGGTGACGCGGGCCAAGCCGTCCACCGGGTCGGTGAACCAATTTTTGCCTGTCAGGGCGAGGTTAACGACCGGCTGAGGGTTGGCAGTGCGCAGACCCTTGGCGATGGCGTAGTTGGCGTAAACGTTATTCTGGCCCATGATGTTCTGGGCCGAGCTCCAGTTGTTGGCCAGGAAGTTTTCACCGTGGATCCACAAAGCGTTAGTGGTCATGATCCCATCAAAGCTCATCTGCACCAAGGCTGAGGGAGTCGTCGCAACCCCATCACCCGGACCACCGTATCCGAACCCGTTGGGTCCTTCCGAATAGTTGAGCCACACCAGATTGCGCGCTTTCACCCAATCCGGGACGATCGCGCCCCAGAAACGCTCGGCCGGGAACATGCCGATGGCGCCCCATTGGCTGGCGGAGTTGTCGGGCCCCTGATTCCAGCCATAGCGCCAGCCGCCACCGACGACCGGATCGTCGTATTGGCCCCAACAAAACATATCGACCAGGTCTTGAATGATGTCTGAGAACGCGCGGCCTTTGACATTCGGTCCGCCAGCCGGCGCGACCAGTTCCGGGCGGCCGACTGCGATCAATGCGTCCATCACCGGGCCGGTCTCGTAAATCGGCTCTCCCGTGTTGCCCTGCAACCCGATCCCGTTGTGGTTGCCATCAGGATCTCCGTATGTCTGCAGCCCGATATTGATCGTGACAAGCTGGCTCAGGAGATAATTCACGCCCCGGCGGACGGTGTCGACGTACGGGTCTCGGCCCGGGTCGTCGGTCATCAGATGGCCGTTGACACCGAAGGCCTGCACGGAGGAAGCCGTGGCGCTGATCGTACCGCTTGAGTCCCACCTCCCGGCCCGATTGTTCGTGTCCAGGTCATACCGATTCTGCGTCTTCTGCAGATTCCACAAACCTTCGTCGATGGCCACTTTTTCCTCTACCTCAAGCGTCTTGGCCTGGACCACCAACGGATAGGTATCCTGGAGCACGGTGCCGTTGGTGAGGTAAGCCGTCACGACCGCGTAGAAGGGAGTGCCGGCGCCGCCCACGTAAGCGTGGGTTGCCTCCAAATTATAAACCACGGCCGTATTAGTGATGTAATTGGTGACCGAGCCCGTGGAATCGCCAAAGTTCCAAACATTGGTGAAGGGGGCTGAGACACCCCGGGCCACGGCTTTAAGCGTATTGGTCTTGCCGGAGTAAACCTCATGAGATTGCTCGATGCCGTTGATGATGAGCCAGGGCACGTGGACCAGGGCACTGCTGCCTGTGATGCTCACGACCAGTGACGCCGAAGCTGACTGGTCGGCGTAATCCATCACCGTCAAGGTGTTGGTGTAGGTGCCCGGCGCGACGTAACTGTGCGAAACCGCCGGCCCGAATACCACTGAGCTGCCGTCGCCAAAATCCCACGCGTAGCTGGCGATGCCGTGGTCATCGGTCGAGCCGTAGCCCGTATAGGATAACTCCACCCCCGACTGGCCGTTGGTCGGCCCGTTAATCACCACGGTCGGGGGAGTTCCGAGCACCGGCGTTATAACGATGCTGGTCGAGTTGGTCAGCAGCGCGCTATCCACCACCTGCAAAGTAACCGTCCCGCCAGGGTAGATCGGTTTGATTTGGTCCCGGCCAAACGCGACCACTCCGTCGACCGCGAAGTTTTCGAACCCAAACACGCCGGAGTTAACATCCGCGCCGAAACTGAAGGCGGGGTCGTTGTTGATGGGGGTGTCAAAGATCAGGACAAAAGGATCGCCCGTGCCGGAAGCTCGCAGGAAAAACTGCGCGCCGGCGTTCGTCTTGGTC
>JANXQE010000751.1 GCA_025356925.1 Limisphaerales bacterium
TTCCCTGCAATAAGATTTGCTCGGCGGTAAGCTGTTTTCGCTCCGGCAACAATCCGGTGCCTGTCTTTCGAAAGATGGCCTCTTCGAGATAGGGTGAAAAGTCCCCAATCGCGGGGAAGCCAAGCACCTCGACCTGGTCCCCCACCTGGGGCTCGTCCGCCTCCCGCGTCAGAACCCGCATGCCTCCGGACGAATCCTGAACAATGAACCCCTGGCCCGCCATCCTCAGAGTAACCACCCCGCCGATCTTCACCCGCCGGCTCTCAGCACGGCCGGGATCAAAGGTTCCGACCGCGGCAATACCGGTCGTGCCAATCGCGAAAGGATCCGCCGCCTGGGGGGCAATCACCGTCACCTGCTCCAGGCCGGGCGCGTGCAACGTAATGCCACTAAGCTGCCGTCGGGCGTTCAACTCCGAGATGCAGGCCCCTTGCACCCTGACCAAAGCGTCGATCAGTTCGGTCGGCAACGGCAGGTTCTCAAAGCCTGGGATCATTACCTTGAATCGACCTTTGGCCGTCATCAGCCAAAGGGTCAGGTGCCCCGATTGTTTGTTCACGCGTCGAACCACCCCCTCCATCTCTACCCAATGAGCATCCAAGTGGCCGTTGGCCAGATCTTCCAGATCAACCGGCGGGGCCGTCGGCAGATTCGTCATCCCCAGCAGCTCGACTCGCGAACTCAGCACTTCCGGAGCGAACCCGCCCGGGCTCGTCACGCCCGTCAATTCCACCCACTTGCCCGATTGAACCGCTGGGCCGTTCGCCGGAAGATAGACGTAAACCGCATCGCCGCCGTCCTGGATAAACCCGTTGCGCCACTCCGGATCAGCGAAGGTCATCACTCCGCGCAATCGCACCGGCAAATGACGGGCCGCCTCCTCTCTCCGGAGGTTCAGAATGTCTGGAATCCGCAGGAGTACCCTTGGAATAGACGTGTCGGGCGCCGCAACATTTATCGAGCTTTCTCTCGCGCCGTACGTGGCCGGATGCACTACTTCGAAATAGGCGCAGTCTAAGAAAGTCTCCTTGAAGCCCACCTCCAAGAACCCCCAAACCTCCACTCGTTCATCCCCGCGGATCTCAGTTAGCTGCACTACCTGGGCACGGATGATCCCGGTCGGATCCTGAACTACCAGCGAGCGACCGGGCTCATAAGAGTTTACTAAACCATTGACATGCACCCAATGGTTCGTCCATGAGCCCAGTTCCCGGTTCAAAAGGCTGCCAATCGAAACCACCGGGATATCGGGCAAGCCCCAATTTGCCGGTTCCATGACTTTTACTTCGTCGGGACCCGGCGCGAAAATCATCGCCGGTTCGAGCCCTGTCCCATTGGTCTTGCTGGCGTTAATTCCGCGCACCCGCACCCGGCAGCCTCGCCAATGTTGAACCTCTGACCCCGGGGGGCTGCCCAGGACATAAACCAGACAGTTTTGCCGTTGATCGTGCAGCAACAAGGAGAGCCGGCCCCGGCTGGTCTCCGCCGATAACACCTGCCCGGCGGTTTCTATCCACTCCCCATGGTCACGGGCCAATTCACTTAAATCCAATCGGGTTGCGTTCGGGAGCCCGCCTTGGCCCAGAACCTTCAACTCAAGCTTTGCAAATGTGTCGCTTCCATAAGCTGTCCCCGTGAGCTCGACAAGTTGGCCAGTTTGCGGCTTGGTTTGGACATCGTCGGCATTGAAGTAAAGCGTTTCGCGCCCATCGTGCAGGTACAATTGATGCCACCCCGCGTCATAGCACACCACCACTCCCCGCACTCTGAACCCTCGTCCCGCTGCTGCTTTTCCCGGCCCAAGGCTTTTTAGCGCATTGAGGTTGGTAATCTCCTCCGCGGCGCGCAGAGGACCACCACACACCATCGCCAGCCAGATAAGTCCCCCGGCAAAAAAATAGCGACACGCCTTCATTTCGGGTAACGGCAAATCACCCTAGGATAGGCGGATATGCCCGACAAGTATTTTGTAATAATTTTTATTGCAAGGTGCCGAACTTGTGCTAAAAACATTGAGACCGCCGCTCACTGATTGCACAAATATGCGGGATCGTTCGTTGCAATGAAGTCATCATAAAAACTAACCACATGAAATTTTCAAGTCTATACACCAACGCCTGGACGCGAACTTTCCCCTTCCTCTCGGCCTTTGTGCTCCTCACTCCAGCTTCCGCGCCGGGGGCCACCTACCCCGACACCATCATGGCTGATCATCCGGTGGCCTATTATCGCCTCGAGGAATTGCCCGGCGCCAGTGCGGCCGCTGATTCCTCCGGAAACGGATTTGACGCCACGTTCGTGCTGGACACGACTGGCACTTATCCCACCTTGGCCCTCCCGGGAATCGACACGAACTCCATTTTGTGCAACGGTGGCTCCGACTTCGGCTCCGTGAACATTCCCTACAACATTCTCTTGTCCCCAACTAACGCTGATGGGGTGACCGGCGCCCCGTTTTCCGCCGAATGCTGGGTCCAACCAACCACTGACTCGCTGACGGACTACACCTCCCCGCTGGCCATGTCCGGCGCGTATTCGGGAGCCTACGCCGCGTCCGGCTCCGGCTGGAATTTTTATCAGACGCAGGGAGTTGGGAGTTCTTGGGCGCTGTTTATCCGGGGCGCCGCGGTATATACGTTTTCCGGTCCCAAAGTCACGGTGCTTCAATGGTCTCACCTGGCAGTCACCTGGGACGGGTCCAACGCGACTTTTTATGTGGATGGCGTCGCTCAAGGGTCGAGCAAAATCGTGTACAAAGCGGTCGATCCTGTCGTCGGCTACGCCGGAAGCATCGGTTCCGGGCCTCAAACCGGCCATGGCTCCTTTGCGGGCGGAGTCGATGAAGTCGCTTTCTATACCAACGCGCTCGGAGCCGACAGGATTTTGGCCCACTACGAGATTGGGACAAACTCGTTCCGCGCCGCTCCGACCCCTCCTGGCTTCGTGTCGGTTCCGGCATCCGCCACCAATTTTGCCGGCACTGCAGCGAAATTTAGCGCCGTGGTCAATGGCACTGCTCCGCTCTCTTTCCAATGGAAGAAAAATGGCGCCCTCGTCCCGGGCGCGACCACCAGTGCCTACTCGTTTGTTTGCGCCTACCCGGCTGACAACGGCGCCAGTGTCTCCGTGACCGTCACCAATAGCGTTGGCCTGACCAACAGTCCAGTGATCACGCTCACGGTTTTGACCAATCTCAATATCCTGTACCAGCCTTACGGCGGGATCACCCGTAATGTCGGCAGTAAAGCCGCCTTCCGCGTTGTGGCCAATGGCGCATTGCCAATCACTTATCAATGGTTCAAGGGTACTACCTCCGTCCCGGGTGCAACGAACGATACTTTGTGGCTGAACAATGTCCAAAATGCTGACGCCGTTAATTACCACGCCCACGTCACCGGACCGTTTGGTGTCGTCGATTCGGCCGACGCGGCGCTCATCGTTCAGCCGCGCCCGGTTACTGTTCCCTTAACCGGCTATGCGCGCGCGGTAGTGGCCGATGACCCCGTCGCTTATTTCCGTTTGGATGAACCAACCGGGAGCACCACTGCCGTTGATGCGGTAGGCAGCTTTGATGCAGCTTACGACAGCTCGAAGGGGGACATCACCTTTGGAGTGCCGCCGGGCATTCCGCGGGAAACCGACTTCGCCGTCGATCTAAGCGATACCAACACGGTTACCGTCGGCCAGGGCGGCGTCGTGCGCATCCCGTACGCCCTCGAACTCAATCCTTACGGCGCCTGGTCGGCTGAAGCCTGGGTCCGGCCCGATTCCAACGACACTAATGGCAACTTCCGAACTGTGTTTTCGTCCTTGTACAATTTCAACTTTAGCACGGCCGTCTTTGGCTGGATCATTTATCAACACCCGAACGGTGGAGATGGCGCCTGGACGTTGGTATTGCTCAACGGGACGGGCGCACCCTCCTTTTTTGGAAGCGACTTCGGTCATATCCCGCTTATCCCGCATTCCTGGTACCATCTCGTTCTCACCGATGACGGCACCAACATCCAGCTCTATGTGAACGGCGTGGCGGGTAGCGCCAACGCCAGCGTCGCGGGCTCTGGATTTATCCCGAACGGAGTCAACGGTGATCCCAGTGTGTCAGCGTCACCAGAGGTCCTTGGCCAGCGAAGCGACGGCGCTTTTTTTGGATTCTCAGGTGCGGTTGATGAAGTAGCCTTCTACAATCACGCGCTGACTGCCCAGCAAGTCGCGGCGCACTTCGCGTATTCGATGCTCCACCTCGCCCAGACCGGCACTAACCTGGTTCTGAGCTGGTCAGCCGGTACGCTCCAAAGCGCCTCGGCCGTCAGCGGCCCTTACGCGAATGTCCTCGGCGCGGCCTCTCCCTATACCAACACTGTCAGCGGGAACACGAAATTCTTCCGGCTGCAACTGCAGTAGGACCGACGCGTGGTTCCGGTTGGATGAACCGCATCAAGCGGGCAGAGGCTGATGCGGTGCTGCCACGACCGCGTGGCTTCGCCTAACCCTGTCCTCACCGATCCAGGACGAGGCTAAAGCGGCGCCCAAATTTCGAAATCGCCCGACACCGCATATTGGAGTAGGATAGCCCCGTGTCTGAGGTGAATTGTTCGCACGTAGTGGCCCCCGCCAATGCCGTCGGGCGGTGGGAAGCGCCGGAGGACTCTCCGTGGCTGCAATGCCTTTTGGCCGCGGTGGTGGTGCTGGGCGTGACGCTGCCTCTCTTTTTCTTGCGACCGCTGCTCGGGCCTCGACCCATCGCGCTGATCTACCTTTTGGTCGTGGTTCTGATGGCTTTGTTTATCGGGCGAGGTCCCACCCTGCTCGCCGCGACCATGAGCGCACTGCTGTGGGACTTTTGTTTCCTGCCGCCGCTGGCGACCTTCCGAATCGACAACTTCGAAGACGGCATCCTGTTCGGAATGTACTTCGTCGTGGCGCTCGTGCTGGGGGAGCTTACCGCGCGAATCCGCGCCCAGGAAAGAGCCCGGCGCCAAGGCGAGGAGCGCGCCACTGCACTTTATGATTTGACGCGCGATCTGGCCGCAGCTCCAAGCTTGGACCAGCTTTTGGAGAAGGTCGTGCGACATCTGGAGTGTACTTTCAACGCCAAGGTTGCCGTGCTGATGCCGAGCTCGGCCCGACAACTGAGTTTCCACGCCCATCCGGCGAGCACCTACGAGATCACCGGTCCGGAGCAGCCCATCGCCGAGTGGGCTTTCCAACATGGCCGCGCAGCCGGAAAGTTTACCGGAACCCGGCCCGAGTCGGATACCCACTTTGCACCTCTCACGACCGGCGAAAACATTCTGGGGGTCATCGGGTTGCGTTTTGATGAATCCTCCGCACCGCACTTTCAGCAGGAAAACCTCCTGGCGGCGTTTGGGCAAGATATCGCTCTGGCTTTGGATCGAAATCGCCTGCGCGAAGCCGCCGAGCAGGTCAAACTGCTGGCCGAATCCGAGCGCCTGAGCCAGACCCTGCTCAATTCCATGTCGCACGAGATTCGCACGCCTCTTTCTGTTATCCAAACCGCCACCGGCAGCCTGATCGATTTAAAGGAACCCAAGTTGTCTTCGGCCCAGCAGGAAATGATCGCCGAAATCCAGGAAGCCACCGTGCGATTAAATGGGCTAGTGGGAAAAGTGCTGGACGTCACGCGCCTCGAGTCCGGCCGGGTCAAGCCCAAGCTCGGTCTATGCGACGTAACCGATCTGATTCACGTTGCCCTCAAAGAGACGAAAAAGGAATTGGCGCGCCATAAGGTCACGGCCGAGATCGCGCCCGGCTTGCCGCTCGTCCAGGCGGACTTTGTGCTGCTGCAGCAAGCCCTGATGAACCTCATGTCCAACGCATCCTTCCACACGCCGGCAGGGACCGCCATCCAGGTGGGTGCCAGCGTGCGGGACGGAGGCCTGCTGCTCAGCGTGGCGGACCGAGGCCCGGGCCTTCCGCCGGACGCCATCCCGCGCATATTCGA
>JANXQE010000775.1 GCA_025356925.1 Limisphaerales bacterium
TGCACTTGCCAATCTTCAGGTCGGTGATCGTCTTCTGCTTCGGAGTGGCGAGCTCATCCCGGCCGACGCAACGCTGTTGTCCGGGCCGGCCCTGATTGATTATAGCTTCGTCACCGGTGAGTCGGAGGCTGTGAGCAAAGAGGTCGGCGATTATATCTATGCCGGAGGCCAGCAAGCCGGTCGCACGATCGAGATCGAGACTGTCAAACCGGTTTCGCAGAGCTATCTGACCTCATTATGGAACCACGAGGCGTTCCAGAAGGACCGTGGCACCGACCTTAACACCCTCACGAATCGGTATAGCCGTCGCTTTACGCGGATCGTCATTGCCGGGGCCCTCGGGGCGGCGTTTTTTTGGGCGATCTCAGGCCACCTCGACCGTGGCCTTAAGGCGTTCACCTCAGTCCTGATTGTTGCCTGCCCTTGCGCTTTGGCTCTCGCGGCTCCCTTCGCCCTGGGGACGGCTCAACGTTTGCTGGGGAAAGTCCAGGTCTTTTTGAAGAACGTGCTGGTGCTTGAGCGCCTCGCAGAGGTGGATGCAATTGTTTTCGATAAAACCGGCACGCTCACCACGCCGCATTCGAGCCTGGTCACCTTCCACGCGGCGCCGGCATCTCGTCGGCAGATTTTACCAATGGCTGGCGACGAATCAGGCTCGTCCGCCTCAACCGTCCTCAGCGCCGCTGAGCAAACATGGGTACGCTCGCTAGCAAGTCATTCAACTCACCCCCACTCGCAGCAAATCATGAATGAGTTAGGCGGCCCCGGGGAGTTGGACCTCGCCGTTTCGGATTTCGCCGAAATTGCGGGCTGTGGGGTTCAGGGCTCCATTCAGGCGCACGAAATCCGGCTTGGCTCGCGAGCCTGGCTCGAAAATTCTCTCGTCGAGGTTCCACCATTAACTCTCCCCCCCGGCAGCCTTTCTTACTTGGCAATCGACGGCCATTTTCGCGGTGTCTTTGTTCTCACGAATGCCTTGAGACCCGATACCGACCGGTTGTTGGCCGAGCTGAGTGGGCGGTATGAGCTGGCCCTGCTGAGCGGTGACAACGAGAAAGAGCGTGCCCGATTCCGTCATCTGTTCGGGGAAAAGGCGCGACTCCATTTCAACCAGAGTCCGTTGGATAAACTTGGTTTCATCCAAAAACTCCAGGACGCGGGTAAAACCGTCATGATGGTCGGAGACGGATTGAATGATGCCGGGGCGTTAAAACAGAGCGACGTTGGGGTGGCAGTCGCCGAGAAAGTGGGCGTTTTCTCGCCCGCGAGCGACATCATTCTTGAAGCTCGCCAGGTGCCTCATTTATTTCGAATCCTGGATTTCGCGCGCAAATCGACCCGGATCGTCCGGGCAAGCTTTGGCATTTCCGCGCTCTACAACCTCATCGGGATCAGCATTGCCAGCGCGGGCATTTTGTCGCCGGTTATCTGCGCGGTACTCATGCCGTTGAGTTCGATCTCGGTTGTCCTGTTCGCCTGTGGGATGACCAATTGGGCGGCCAGACGTGCCGGCTTGACCTCGGATTCATTCCGCACTCCCGATTCCCGCTCACCCCGCTCATCCCGGACATTTGGGAGGGCCGCGAAGAGCCGATGGCGTAGCGCAGATTTTAAATCTGCCCTATCGCAGGTTTGTAACCTGCTGACGCGGCCACGAAGCCGACGCCCTGCGGTACTTGACCATCGGCGCCGTACCGGGCGCATGCCGATTAGAAATCGGCGATACACCAAACTAAAAATCTGCGCTACCGGGCGAGCGGCATCGACAATCACTAAGTCTTCGAGTTAGCGCTATGCTCGTCATTTTTCTACTCATCTTTGTCAGCCTGACTTTGGCTCTGGGCTTTTTGGCCGCCTTCGTTTGGGCGGTGAAATCAGGCCAGTTCGAGGACACCTGCACTCCATCGATGCGCATGCTAACGGATGAAGAATCTCCCAGGAAAACCCTAACTAACGTTTTAACAACACCGAAAACCTGAAACCATCATGAGTGGAGACGCACTGGCGCTTGAGGGCGCCAAACCAGAGGACCTGAGCCGGCGTTCGAGGGCCGGGATAGAAACGTTCAAATACGACAACCACGTCGTGCGCGCGTTCGCGATCGCCACGTCGATTTGGGGTCTCGTGGGCACGGCGGCGGGGTTGCTCATCGCCTGCCAGCTTTTCTGGCCGCAATTGAACCTGGACACTCCCTTCGCCACCTTCGGCAGGATCCGACCGTTGCACACCAACGCGGTCATCTTCGCTTTTGTGGGCAACGGCATGTTCTGCGGCATTTATTATTCGCTGCAGCGTTTGTGCAAGGCCCGCATGTTCAGCGATGCCCTGAGTTGGATCAACTTCTGGGGTTGGCAAGCGATCATCGTCAGCGCTGCCATCACCCTGCCCCTTGGGCTCGCCACGAGCAAAGAGTACGCCGAACTGGAATGGCCCATCGACATCGCCATCGCCGTTATTTGGGTCGCCTTCACCATCAACCTTCTCGGCACGGTCATGAAACGCCGGGAAAAACACATGTACGTGGCGATCTGGTTTTACATCTCTACCGCGATCACGGTGGCCTTGCTCCATATTGTCAACTCACTTGAAATTCCAGCCAGTGCCTTCAAAAGCTACTCGGTCTATGCCGGTGTCCAGGATGCCCTGGTCCAGTGGTGGTACGGCCACAACGCGGTCGCCTTCTTTCTGACGACACCATACCTCGGCCTGATGTATTATTTCCTGCCGAAAGCGGCCAATCGCCCAATCTTCTCATACCGGCTGTCGATTATTCATTTCTGGGGGCTTATTTTTATCTACATCTGGGCCGGGCCTCACCATCTGCTGTACACAGCGTTGCCAGACTGGGCACAATCGCTTGGGATGGTGTTCTCAGTCATGCTCGTGGCGCCTTCGTGGGGAGGGATGCTCAACGGCCTGCTGACCCTCCGCGGTGCCTGGGACAAGGTTCGAGAGGAGCCGATGCTCAAATTCATGGTGGTCGCCGTTACCGCGTACGGGATGGCCACGCTGGAAGGTCCAACGCTGGCGATCAAGAGCGTCAACGCCTTGTCCCATTACACCGATTGGACGATTGCGCACGTTCATACCGGCGCGCTCGGATGGAATGGGTTTCTTACGTTCTCGATGCTTTATTGGCTGTTCCCGCGCCTCTATAACACGAAGCTTTGGTCCACCAAACTGGCCAATTATCATTTTTGGACCGGGCTCCTGGGCATGATGTTTTATGTCATCCCGATGTACACCAGCGGCATCACCCAAGGGCTCATGTGGAGGCAGTTTAACAAGGACGGCTTTCTGCAGTACCCCAACTTCCTGGAGACCACCATCCGACTCATTCCCATGTATGAACTGCGTGCCATTGGCGGCACTCTGTACATTATCGGCATTATCCTCATGCTGGTGAACCTTTATCGCACCGCCAAGGCCGGCCAGTTCATTGGCGACCAGGAGGCCCAGGCGCCGGCGCTTAGCGCGGTCGCGACGCGCGAAGCCCCCAGGCTCGGCCACCGCTGGCTTGAGGGCGTGCCGGTCACTTTCACCGTGCTCGCCGTGTTCGCGGTGTTGGTCGGCGGCCTGATTGAAATCATCCCGATGTTCCTCATCAAGGAAAACGTTCCGACCATCGCCAG
>JANXQE010000826.1 GCA_025356925.1 Limisphaerales bacterium
GATCCGGACAGTTTCATCAAAGCACACGGTGGCGCTGAGTTCAAAAAGCTCATCGACAACGCCGCCGGTTTTTTTGACTACTACCTGGATCGACTTTGCCTGGCCAACGACATCACCGCGGACCGGGGACGTCTGGTGGTCCTGCGCTCGATGGCGGAGGCGGTGCACAAAACGGGGAACGGGGTGCTGATAGACAAATACGCGCAAAAGACCGCCTTGCGGCTCGGTGTCTCACCCGACGCAGTGCGGACGGAATTTAAGAAGTCGTCCGCACCGAGGCCGCACGCCTCAGCGAGCTCCGAAGATTCGACCCTGGCCGAGGTGTCAGCGCCGCGCCCCTCAACGACAGAATGTTGGCTGCTCAAAGTACTGCTCGTGCACGGGGACCTAATCGAGTGGGCGGCAACCCACCTCGACCCTGGTTGGATCGAGCATCCGCACGCGAAGCACATTGTGGTGAAGCGTCTGGAAGCGTACCGGAACCATACCTGGGAGAACCTGGCTGGATTTTTGGCTGAATGCGGTAGTTCAGAAATCCAGGCACTGGTCACGGAGGTGACCGCCGCGGAGCGCCCGGTGCCGAAACCGGACCAACAGTTGCGCGACATCGCGCTGGGTTTGCGAAATCGATTCATCGATCGACAAATGGCGGTGCTGATGCAGCAGCTCAATCAGCCAGAGGTCACAGAGCCTCAGCGGCTGGAGTTTCTGCGGAAACAACAGGACTTGCGGCTGCTCAAGCGCCGCCCCCTGGAGAGTTGACTCAAGCGTTGCTCAGATGGGACGTTCAACCCTGACGCTGTTATCGAGTGCCCGCGCGCATGAACGACTTTAGGCCGCTATTAAGGTCCTTTTACGAGCCATCGGCGCAGGTGGTCGCACCTCGGTTGCTCGGCCATTGGCTGGTGCGTCGTACCCCGGAGGGTCCGGTCGGCGGGCCAATTGTCGAAACGGAGGCTTATCTGGTCGGTGATGCTGCCTGTCATGCCGCGCCGGGTTTGACGAAGCGCAACCGGGTCATGTTTGGTCCGCCGGGGCATGCGTATGTGTATCTGATCTACGGTTGCCATTGTTGCGTGAACACGGTTTGTCAGCCGCGCGGAACGGCCGAGGCGGTGCTCATTCGAGCCGTCGAGCCTGTTTTTGGGCTGCCGCTCCTGCTTCGGCGGCGCCCAGTCGATTCAGAACCCAATTTGACCAACGGGCCGGGGAAGTTGTGCGAAGCCATGGACATCGACCGCAAGTTGGACGGAGCCGACTTGTGCGATCCTTGTTCGGAGCTGATTATTGCCGAGAACCCGCACGTCCAGGCGTTCGTGGAGAGACACAGACCGGTCGTGGTAACGGTGAGGGTGGGCATCACACGGGCGGCTGAGTTGCCGCTGCGCTTCTACCTGGACGGAAGCCCGTTTGTACCAAAACGCGTGCGCGCGGTTGGGCGCCGCCGTCTCCCGGCCCGCTGAATCGAGCGGTCGCGGACTCTCGCTGCCCACGTGGCTGCCGGGGAACCGCCGGCCAACTCGAAAAAGTCGTTGTCGATGCCGAGCGGTTTGGGGTGGGGATCTCCTGCCAAATGTTTCCAGACGAATTCGCGACGCGGGTTAGCTAGCGCCGCGGACCTGGCGAAGGGGGGAAAACCCCGTTTCGCGTCCGGCTATGCCTCATCGAGCAACGCCCGAAGGGCTGCGAACCGCTCTCTGCCGGAGTCCGTGCTTACCGGTTCTTTGGCTTTCTCATCCGCATGCTCGACTAATTCCGGTGGCAACTCTTTGAGGAACGAGGAGGGATGGCAAGCGTTGGCCTGGCCGTACTTTTTGCGCGCGAAGCAATGGCTGATGTTCAAGGTTTGCATAGCGCGGGTAATCGCCACGTAGAATAACCGGCGTTCCTCATCCAGAGTGCCTTCCTGTTTGGACCGTGCGTGCGGCAATAATCCCTCTTCGAGGCCTACGATGTAAACGTGAGGAAACTCCAGGCCTTTGCAACTGTGCATGGTAATGAGGGTTACGGCGTTTTCGGGTCCGTCGGCCTCCGACTCGCGTTCGGTGTCCAGGGTGATTTCTTCCAGAAACGTTTCCAGTCTGACCAGGGCGGGCTGCGAAGCAAGGTCGTGGCCGTCCATGCTCGCCGTGAGTTCCTTGAGGTTGCGAATCCGGCCTTCGGCGGTCTCGGGATCCTTCTCCGAACGTCGCAGTTCGTTGAAGTAACCAATTTCCTCCAGAAACTGGTTCGCTAACGTTTGGAGAGTGCCTGGAGCCGGCCCCAGCGGGTCGGTGCCGAGGTTCGCTCGCGTTCGCTCGATGAGTTCGACGAAGCGTTCGATGGCTGAGCGGGCATTGACCAGGAACGTTGCCGCGACCGCAGGATTCTTCATGGCCGCGAAAACCGAACACTTGCGTTCCTGGCTGGCCCCCAGCAACCGTTCCATAGTCACATCGCTCAGG
>JANXQE010000004.1 GCA_025356925.1 Limisphaerales bacterium
CGCAAAGGGGCCAGCCAGAACGTGACCAAGCCCCGGGCGGAAGGGTCGGCGCACCCGACGATCACGATCGGCACCCACGCACTCATCGAGTCCGGGTTCTGTCCTGAAAAGCTGGGCCTCGTCATCATCGACGAGCAACACAAGTTCGGTGTCGCTCAACGGGAACAACTCCTGCGCAAAGGGACTTATCCGCATCTGCTCGTTATGACGGCCACTCCCATTCCACGCACGCTCGGCCTCACTCTGTATGGCGACCTGGATGAATCGATCATTGACGAAATACCAGCCGGTCGTGGTCTGATCAAAACCTTCATTCGCGGCCAGGAACAACTCCCGAAGGTCTGGGACTTTATCCGGAGCAATCTTTCCCAGGGCCGACAGGTCTACGTGGTGTATCCGCACATCGAAGAGAGCGGCCAGGCCGGGGTCAAGGCCGTCACCGGCGAATTTGAAACACTCCAGAGCGTTCTGGCGCCATTCCGGGTTGGGATGCTCCATGGCCGCCTGCAGTCGCGGGAAAAAGAGGAAGTCATGGCTTCGTTCCGAACCGGGGCCCTGAAAGTGTTGCTGGCTACTTCCGTGATCGAAGTCGGTGTCGACGTGCCGAACGCCACCATCATGCTCATCGAGAATGCCGAGCAGTTCGGCCTGGCTCAGCTCCACCAGTTGCGGGGCAGAATCGGGCGCGGCGCCCACAATTCCTTTTGCATCCTCATGGCCCAGACAAAAGGCAAAAACTCACAGCAGCGGTTGCGCGTTCTGGAGGAAACGACCGACGGGTTCCGGATTGCGGAGGCCGATCTCAAACTGCGTGGGCCCGGGGAATTGTTGGGCCAGCAACAGAGCGGGATGCCGAGCTTCCGATTTGGGGACTTGGCGAAGGACCTGGCCCTCATTAACCAAGCCCGCGAAATCGCCGCGGCGGTTGGTGAGTGAGTGAAACGGGGGCAGTCGGGCTCTAAATCCGAAGGCCGAAGCCCGAAACCCGAAAGTGACAGAGTAGAGCTCGCGACGATTCAGGAAACGATTGCAGAAGGAGCACGCATCGGAACGACGAGCTCCACGAGTCCCACTTCATCAGGCTTTTTGCCCCGATACCCGTGGAACTCGTCCCTCCGAGGTCTTGTGCAATCGGCTCTCGGATTTCGGCCTTCGGAGGTCTTTCGGCCTTCGGCCTTCGGGTTTCGGATTTCCTTCCCCCCGGCGGACGGGATAAGTTTTGACTTGTCCTCGGCGGGATTATGGTCAAGGTTATTGCCACTATGAAAAGGTTATTCACCCTTATGGCACTATTGGGCCTCGCTGTGGGCATATTTACGGGCTGCAACCAGAGCGGCGGCGACATGAAGAGCACTGACACAAACGCGCCCGCGACGCCTCCGGCAAGCACCAACAACTAGCAAAATCATTTCCAAACAATTTGGGGATGTCATCACGCCGGGCATCGGTTTTTGCCCGGCTCTTTTATTTTGGCCGAATTAGGCTAGACTGTTCCCATGAAAGCACCACTGACCATCTCCTTCGCGGCCGGCTTGCTCCTGGTTGGCTGCGGCGAAAGCTCCGCTCCTCCCACGAGCGCGGCTAACACCACCAATGCAACTGTCACCGAAACCAGTCCCTTGAATGCGCCGGCGGCTTACCTGGGGGCTCTGGCCAAGAGCCAGCAATCGGCTGTCAAAACTATCGATACCACCTCCGTGGATAAAGCCATCCAACTGTTTTCGGTTGAGAACGGTCGCAACCCGAAGGATCTCAACGAATTGGTGGAACAGAAGTTCATCCCCAAGATCCCGGAAACGCCGTTCGGCACCAAGCTGGTTTACGATCCGAACGCGGGCACGGTTAAAGTCGTGGCCCAGTAGCAGGGCTCGGTGAGCCCAAATCCGAGGGCCGAAAGAAACTCGGCCCGGGTTTCGGCCTTCGGATTTCGGGTTTCTTTCGGATTTCGGCCTTCGGATTTCTTTCCGCGCATGCTTAACTCTCCCGAGGTGACTCGCTTGGGCCCTTAGGGCCCTAAAGGCCCTAAATTCGTTCTCGCTTTTCTCTCGCCAAACGACCGTCGGGCGACCAGAGTACCCGTTTTTCAAACTCACCATGACAGAACAAATTGTCATTTTGGATTTTGGGTCACAGTACACGCAAGTCATCGCGCGGCGAATCCGCGAATGCAACGTTTATTCGGTCATTGTGCGCTACGACACCCCGGCCAGGGAGTTGGCCGAGTTGTCGCCCATGGGTCTGATCCTCTCCGGAGGCCCCGCCAGCGTTTACGCCAAAGACGCGCCGCTGCCCGATCGCGACATCTTCAAAATGAAAATCCCGATCCTGGGGATTTGTTACGGGCTGCAGTTGCTGGCTCAATACCTGGGTGGTAAAGTCGAACCGGGCCTGAGACGCGAGTTCGGTAAAGGAACGCTCCATGTCAAAGATAGTTTCTGCCCTTTGTTCGCCAATCTTCCAGAAACTCTGCAGGTCTGGAATTCGCACGGGGACAGGTTGACCAGGCTGCCCAAAGGCTTCAAATCCGTTGCCATAACGGAAAACTCCGGGTACGCCGCCATCGAAAGTCACAATCGCCGGATGTTTGGCCTCCAGTTCCACCCGGAGGTGGTGCACACCCCGCACGGGCGGGAAATCATTGCCAATTTCGTCCACAACATCTGCGGCTGCGGCAAGAACTGGACGATGCGCAGCTATATCGACCAGGCCGTGGAGACGATCCGGGCCAAGGTCGGCACCGAGCACGTGATCCTCGGCCTAAGCGGCGGAGTGGATTCAAGCGTTGCGGCTGCATTGCTGCACAAGGCCATTGGCGAACAGCTCACTTGTATTTTCGTCAATAACGGCCTGCTGCGTGGACGCGAGGCCTCAGTCGTTCGGGAAGTGTTCGGCCGCCATTTTCGGATTAAGCTCCAGTATGAGGAGGCCTCGCGACTCTTCCTTCGCCGTCTCAAAGGGATTACGGAACCGGAACGAAAACGAAAGATTATCGGGAAGGCATTCATTGAAGTTTTCGAAACGGCCACGAAGCGCGCCGGCAAAGCCAGGTTTCTCGCGCAAGGCACGCTTTATCCCGACGTAATCGAATCGATCCCGATTGCCGGCAATCCCGCGGCGATGATCAAG
>JANXQE010000005.1 GCA_025356925.1 Limisphaerales bacterium
CAGGACCAACAAAAGACCCGTTTGCGCGAACAAGTCGAGCAAGCCCGTGCCGACACCGCCGCCAAGATCGCCGAGGCCGCCCATATCCGGGAAACCCTCCAAAAAGGTTTGGCGACTCAGGGCCAGAACGCCGCCGCCGACTCCACTGGCCAAACCAATCTCAAGCCGTCCAATCCCCTGGCCGAGATGTTCAAGAACCCGGAAATGAAGGAGATGATCAAAACTCAGCAGAAAACCGCTCTCAGCGCGATGATCGATAAGAATTACGGGAAGCTTCTTTCTGACCTGCATCTGACTCGAGAGCAATCCGCCTCCCTCAAAGACCTGATCCTGAACAAGCAACTCGCGGCGGCGGACATTGGGATGTCGATGTTTTCCGGTGATCAGGACCCCACGAACCGAGCGGCAATGGTCCAGCAAGTTAAAACGGCGAGCGACACAGCGGATGGGCAGATAAAACAGCTCCTGGGCGACGACGGGTTCACGCAATTCCAAACCTACGAGAAATCCATAGGCGAGCGGATGGCGCTCAGCGGCTTCAAAGATCAGCTCGGCAGCGGCCCAACCGCCCTCAGCGACGGCCAGGAACAGCAGTTGATCCAGGTCATGACACAGGAACGCCAGAACTTCAAATTCACTACCGACCTTTCCGATAAATCCAGCTTGACCGGAGATTTTGCCACCATGTTTACCGAGGACAAGATGAACGGCTACGTGCAGGAGTTGGGACAACTCAATCAGCAGTACCTCGCACGGGCCCAGACCATTCTATCGCCTGACCAATACACTGCCTTCGAGAAATACCTTAACACTCAGCAGGCCATGCAAAAAATGGGAATCCAAATGGCCGTAAAGATGTTCGCCCCAGCCAAACCCGCCGGGAATTGAGGGTCCCGCCTCACCCACAGGTCCAGCGAACAGCAGCGGTTAAAAGCAGTTATCGGGCGATTTCGCCTGAAGGACGATGGCAGTTTTTGACCGAAGCTGCTGGAAGCGGGGGCTCATTGCTTGTTCGGCTTCGGTCGACGGGGAAGCTCTAAGGTAAACGTCGCGCCCGTGCCCGGTCCGTCGCTGTGCACGCTCAGCGATCCGCCCATTTCCTTGGCGGCCAGCGCCCCGCTGTGGAGGCCATAGCCGTGGCCGTCCTTCTTGGTGGTGAATCCATGGTTGAAGATGTGCGTGAGATTTTCGGGGCGGATTCCGGCCCCATTATCAATCAGATCTATGCGCACCCGGTCGCTGTCGTTGCTCACGCGCAAGGTCAGGCGCTTGTCGGTCGAGCCGGATTCATCGCAAGCTTGTTTGGCGTTACGAATCAGATTCACAAGAATCTGCAAGACTTTGTGTTTCTCCACCGTGATCTCCGGCAGGCCTTCGTCGTATTGACGAAAGAAATGGACATCATGCCGAATTAATGCGCTGGCGTTCATGCGCACGGCGTCCTCGACGAGGTCCGTGACCTGGACGGTTTCGGTCACGCCGGAGACCTTGGCGTAACTCTGCTGCATGGCAACGATGTCTTTGACGTGATCGACATTCTTGGCAAGACACGTTACCTCGGTGAGGATGTGGGTGGTGTCCTCAACCAATTGGCCGCCTAATTGCTTGAGAAAACCGGGCAACTGCTGCCCCTTCGCATCCTTGGTGATGAAGTCGCCGAGCTCCGCGGCATGTTGTTCCATCATGGCGGCCACCTTGGTGACGTGGCCACCCTTGGACTTCTTCAATCGGTCGGAGATGATGCTGGTGGAGACATTGATGCTATTGAGAACATTGCCGACGTTGTGGAGGACGCTGGTGGCGACCTCGGCCATACCCGCCTTGCGCGAG
>JANXQE010000015.1 GCA_025356925.1 Limisphaerales bacterium
CCGGCACTCTTACAGGGCTGACGAACACGGTCAGCTTGCAGTCATCAAACTCGGCCCAGGGCGGTCAGAATCTTGGCGGCACCGCCCGGGTTGCGGAGGCCCAATCGAACCTTTTGTCTCAGGACTTCCATGTTTCTGGAAAAGCGGTCATCGGCCAGCGTCGGGAAGTTCAAATCGAGGCAATCCCCGTGACGGTTCCAGAGCCCCTCAAGTAATCCTGCAAAAGTCTGCGCGGCGCTTATCGCGGATCGGCTGCTTCCAACTTTAACGCGGCCAAGGCGTCCTTGAAGTCATCCGGGCGAGGCGCATCGAAATGCATGCGGTGGCCGGTTCGGGGATGGATGAACGCGAGGCGGTAAGCATGGAGCATCTGGCGCGGTGCCGCGTATCCGGTCAGTTCCTCCAGGAGCTGATTTGGCCGATGCCCGTAGGTGGCATCGCCAACCACGGGGTATCCCAGGAACTTGAAGTGAACCCGGATTTGATGGGTTCGGCCGGTATGAATGAGCGCTTGCGCCAAGGTGGCGCCCCGCAATCGCTCGAGCACGCTGTAGCTGGTATGAGCTTCACGGCCGAACTCCTCATCAACCGCCATGCACTTGCGGTGGGAGGGATGGCGGCCGATCGCCGCGCGGATCTCGCCTTGCTCTCGTGCTATTTCACCACAAACGATTGCGTGATAGATCTTCTCCACTTTACGGCTCGCGAATTGCGCCGACAACGCCACGTGAGCCTCGTCGGTTTTGGCGACGACTAAACAGCCGCTCGTATCCTTGTCCAGGCGATGCACGATTCCGGGCCGCGCCACCCCGCCGATGCCGCTGAGCTGCCCGTGGCAGTGATGCAGCAGCGCGTTGACCAGGGTGCGGCTTTCGTGACCTGCTGCCGGATGCACCACCAGGCCCGGCGGCTTATTTAACACGAGCAGGACCTCATCCTCGTGCAGAATATCCAGGGGAATCGCCTCGGGCTGAGCCTGCGAAGGAATCGGTTCAGGCACCTCAACCTCCACCCGATCACCAGCGCGTGGTGTGTGCGTTGGTTTGACAGTTTTGCCATTGACCCGGATGTGGCCATCTTCGATGAGACGTTGGATCGCGCCGCGGGAAAGGCTCGGGAGTTGGGTTCGCAACCAGACATCGAGGCGCTCACTCGGGAGCGAGTGTTCGACGCTAACAACTTGAGTAGTGGAAGACATCGCGAACTTCGCCACAACCCTGATCTGCTCTTATTTGCCCGCAGTTGACTCCGCCGGGGCAGGGTGACGCTCGTTGCGCCAGGTGATCAGGAAGATCAGCCCCACGCCGGTGCAGATGGCGCTGTCCGCCACGTTGAAGGCGGGGAAACCAACCTCGCCGCCGCGCTGCTGCGTGTAAAAATACAAAAAATCAATCACATGCCCGCGCAGGACGCGGTCGATCAGGTTTCCGACGATTCCGCCAAAAATCAGGCCGAAAGCGATCTGGCCAAGCAGGGTGCGCGAATCAAAGTGGTTCCTGCCAAAAAACAGCACCACCAGGGCCACCAAGGCAACGACAGCCAGCACGTTATTGTTGCCGCGAAACAAACTCCAGGCAGCCCCCGTATTGGCCCAGTGCACTACTCTGAACAGACCCGGGATCACGACCTTTTCCTGGGCATACCCCAGAAACTTGAGCACGAGCAACTTGGTAAGCTGATCCAACGCCACAATCGCGAGAGCCACCAAACCAATGCGGCGATTGGGCGTACGCAGCACGGGATGTACTAAGGTAGGTTCCACGCTCGGCGGTGATTTAATCGGATACCCCACAAAAAACAATGTATTTTCCCACTAAAACGAGGAAATGTCCAAGCTGAACTCACGCCCGGACGGCCTCGGCTCGGCAAACTCCAGCTTGCTCAGCAGGCCGGCCGGGATCCTGGGCCCGATCCCTCAGCCGACTCCCATCAAAGCGGGCCAATCCAACTGGAGGGGTTGGCGGAGCGATGAGCCGTAAACTTCTCGGTCGGACCGCAACCGAGCGACTCCGCGGGCCGGATCCGCCGTTGCATTCAGCCGCACTTTTATTATCCTTCCGTGGATGAGGAAAACCGAAAAACCCGCCTCCGACCCGGAGCTACGGCGGAAAGTCGAGGAACTTATTGCGTACAAAGGCGGGGGTTTCAACGAGCAGAGCGTTGCGGACATCGTCGAGAACGCGCTCAAACTCCTCACTGATGTCCGGCATAGCGGCGATGTTCGGGTGATCCAAACCGCGTTGAGGGAACTGCGCTATGCCTTTAAGCTCTTCGCCCCATATGCCCAGGTCCGCAAGGTCACGATTTTTGGCTCGGCCCGCACACAGCCGTCACGCCCGGAGTACCAACAGGCCCTGGAGTTCGGGCGCAAAATCTCGGCTGCCGGTTTCATGGTGATCACCGGAGCTGGGGGCGGCATCATGCAGGCCGGCCACGAAGGCGCCGGCCCCGAAAAAAGCTTCGGCGCCAATATCCGGTTGCCGTGGGAACAAGCTGCCAACCCGGTCATCCGGGAAGATAAAAAACTGGTCACCTTCAAGTATTTCTTCACCCGCAAGCTGATCTTCATCCGGCACTCCGATGCCATCGCCCTTTTCCCCGGCGGGTTCGGCACGATGGACGAAGGTTATGAAGCGCTGACGCTGATGCAGACGGGGAAAAGCCAATTGATGCCGTTGGTGCTGATCGACCGGCCGGGCGGCACGTATTGGAAGACCTGGGACAAACACGTGCGCGAGCACCTGCTGCGGGATCAACTGATCTCGCCAGACGATTTGAATTTGTACCAGATCACGGACGAGCCCGACCAGGCCGTGAAATTGATTACCCGCTTTTATCGTAATTTTCATTCGAGCCGTTTCGTCAAGGAACTCTTTGTGATCCGCTTGAAACATGCGCCCTCTGCTTCCGCGCTCGAGGCTATGAACGAGGATTTCAGCGACCTGATTGTGGGACAGCCCATTCAAAACCTCGAGGCAACGCCCGAGGAGATCGCCGATGATGACAATATCACCTTGCCCCGCATCGCTTTCGGATTCAATCGCCGTGACTATGGACGCCTCCGCCAGCTTATCGACGTGTTGAACGGTCTCTGAGCCGCGTCCGCGAGACTGATCGTCGGGACTGAAGCTGAGACTTCCGACTTGAAAATACCTCGGTTGCAGCCTTACATCTGGCTCATCGGCAATGAACAGAAATAACCTTTCCCTCGCTAAACGGAGCCTCTCGGACCGGCTTATGGGGTCTCGCCATCCTATATTTCGAGGCAAAATGCTGATTGGGGAGAGGACGTTGTCGCCTGCGGTGGTTGCGGTTTGGATGGAGTAACTCCAGCATGCTCACTCTGGATTACCTGGCCGCGTTGCTGGATGCCCATCGCTCCGCCGCAGAGTCTCGCGTCAAAGAGTTCTCCCTCGCCGGCCAGCATTTTGGCTTCAACTCGGAACGCGCTCTGATGGGCGTGATTAATCTGTCGCCGGATTCATGGTATCGGGAGAGCGTCTGCCTGAGCGTCGAGAGCGCGATTCACCGGGGGTCCGTGCTCCAGGCGCAGGGAGCGCGCATTGTCGATGTGGGAGCCGAATCCACCCTGGCCAAAGCGGAGCGGATTGACGAAGCGGGCCAGAAGAGCCAGTTGCTGCCGGTGGTTCAGGGACTGCGCCAGAGTGGAGTCCTGGTTTCGGTCGAAACCTACCGACCCGGTGTGGCTCGAGCTTGCCTGGAAGCCGGCGCCAACGTCCTCAACCTCACCAGCTCAGGTCCCGATGACGAACTGTTTCGAATGGTCGCTGCCCATGACGCCGCCGTCATCCTTTGTTACGTGCAAGGCGAGAATGTCCGCGAGGTAGGCGAGTTCGACTTCAGCGCCGATATCGTGGGCCGGATGCACGAGTACTTCGGCCGCCTTATCGAGCTCGCGACGCGAAACCGCGTGGAAAAAATCCTGCTGGATCCGGGGCTGGGGTTTTACTATCGCAATTTGCAGGACAGCGCGGTCCGGGTGCGTCACCAGATGACGGTTTTTTTGAACTCATTCCGTCTGCGAAGCTTGGGGTTTCCCATTTGCCATGCCCTGCCGCATGCGTTTGAGTTTTTTGGCGAGGAAGTCCGGTGCGCGGAACCGTTTTTTGCGGTGCTGGCAGCCCTGGGCAAAACCGATTTGTTCCGGACTCACGAAGTTGCCCGAACCCGCGCGGTGCTGGAGACCTTAAAAGTGTTTTAGGCTCTGGCTCTCGCTGGCATTGCCGCTCGCGCGCGAGATCAGAAATACTCCCTCCTCCTGCGATGGGGTAATCCACTCGCCCAGTACCTGCAGGCCGAGGTGGCTCAGCATACCTCGCAACCGGTCGGGAGTGTGGCGGTAGGAAAAGAACAAACGCACGGATTCACCCCCCGGGAATTCAAACCGCTCGGCCCCGACCTGGATGGTTCGAGGCCGGGTGAAATGGAAATAGGCCGCGATTCGCTTGAGTTGAACCGGGCTTGAGGTTTCTTCCACCACAAACCGCAGTTCACCATCGGTTCTCTCGACTCCTAAATCGAGCAGGAAGGTCAGGAGCCAATCCCGCGTGAGCTCGTTGTCGTAGAGTGGCAGAACGCGGTCAACCCCCGCGGTGTAATCGTTCCCGGGCGCCAGATTAGCGCTCAAGAGCAGAAGATCACCCGGTTGAAGCAGGCTCGACAGTTTCGGCAGGATCCTGTCGGCCTCGAAATTGGGAATCATGCCGAAGAAGGTAAACAGCCGCGCCGGCGCAGGCTGGGCTGTGGGACAGCCACCTGGACCGGGCTTCACCGATCGATCCAGCGCGGCAAGAACAGCGGGGAGATCCTGGACCGTGGCCAAATCGCAAACGAGCGGAGAACAGTTTGCCGCGGGCACTGCCTCCAGCGCCGCTCCCCGCGCCACCAGGACCATTGCGAGGCTGACATCGCAAGGAATATAGAACACCTCCCGGCCGGAACTGCGCAGGAGCCTGAGCAGAGTGGTATCTTTTTGGCCGCCCCCGCAGCCCAGTCCGATCACCTGCGCGCCGCCGCCCGCTAGTCGCCGGGCGGCGGCCGAGAAGCTTCGTTGGTAAGCCTCCGCGCATTGGGGATCGGTCCGCGCAGGAGAATAGGCCTCGTGTAATGCCAGCCATTTCTGAGTTTGCTTCAGGCTGTCATAGTGAAACTTGTGGTTAACACTCCGCGACCGCAGCGATTCGAGCAAGTCATGTCTCACCGCTTCGGGAAACTGACTGGCATGAACGAGAACCTTGGCGAGTTCTAACATGATACGAGATCAGGTAAGCTCCTTTTCCAACCGCGCAACCTCGTCTTTAACCAGTTGCGTGATACGATGCTTGGCGACGTACACTTGATCAATCGACACTCCGAACGCCGCGGCCACTTTCGAAGCGGCCCAGCCTTTGTTCACGTAACAGTCGAAAACCTGGTACCGCTGCGGGTCCAGCCGCCGCTTAACCTGGCCCATGGCGGCCTTGAGCAGGTTGGTTTGCCATTCCTCTTCCCAGAGCTGGTCAAGCGAAGCGCCGGCGGGATCGGGCACGGCTTCGATCGTGGCGGTCCGTGTGGAGGTGCTTGAAGCACTGGACCGGTTGTGGTGCCGGCTTAGAGGCCCGCGTTTGCGGAGCTGATCGATGATGCGCCAGCGAGCCATGTTCAGCAGCCAGGCTTTAAAAGAGCCGAGTGCCGGGTCGTACTTAAACGTCGGAACATGTTTGGCCACGGCCATGAGGGTTTCCTGGACGACATCCTGCGCCTCGACTTCCGTCAGGCCCCCTTTGCGCGCCACGCAGTAGATGAGCTGCCAATAAATATCAAAGAATTCCTGCCAGCCCGCCTGGTCCTGCCAATTCTTGAGCCTTTCGATCAGCGTGGCCCGCGTCGGGATCAGTTCTGCCGCGTTCAATCGCATAAAGATAGAGAAGATTTGGCTTCAGAGAAGGATGGAGCGTAAACAGCTCTTAATCTTTGTCTGAAACGCATCTGATTCTTGCACCCGGTTGCGGCTGCTCGCAACTCCGAAACTTAGCCCAAGCCGAGCCTCGGGTTCGCGTTCCGATTCCATTTCCAGGCTGTCCGTGAACATTACCATGATGAGCCGGCGGCTGGCCTCGCGCGTAATATGCGCTGGCTTCACGTGGGTCAACCAGGCGGCGGGGTTCTTCCGGGATAAGATTGTCTTCATTGGGAATAAGCCGGAGAATGTGTCACCGGCCTGGCAAGAAGAGGACAAGTTCAGCATACCCTACACACGATGGACCCACGAAGCAGTGGGCGGGGTCGAGATTCTGGCCACGGCGTTTTTGAATTTAGTCAATGGTGATTGGCTGCGGCGCCCGGCTTGGTGGATAGAAATCGGAGTCTTAACCGCTGGAGGCGTGTTGTTGGGAGGCGGGCTCTGCCGGCTGCGTCCCGTGCGCGCTTGCGCGCTCGCGTTCGGGTTAGCTGTGCTGGTGGGCGTGGGGGCGATCTGGCTGACCCACGTAAGCAACTATTGGTTCCCCTGGCTCGTGATTGCCGGCGGGCAGACGCCCTGTGCGCTGGCCTGGGCCCTGGTCGGAAGCAAGAGAGCTTCGCCGGAAAATGCGACCACGTTTACTGACCCTCCTAAGGGGGTGGAACCCGCAGAGGCGCTGGCGCAACTCGCGAGCGGCTCGGATGTGCCCGAGGCGCCCGATTATGAAATTTTCAACCCACCGTTCGGCGAGGGATCCTACGGCAAGGTCTGGCTCGCGCGTAACGCGATCGGCCAGTGGCAAGCGCTCAAGGCGGTTTACCTGGCTAAATTCGGCTCGCATACGAAGCCTTACGACCGCGAGTTCAGTGGAATCCGGCGCTACAAACCCATTTCCGACCAGCACCCTGGGCTGCTGCGAGTCGACTTCGTCAGTAAGAAGAAAAACGATGGATATTTTTACTACGTAATGGAGTTGGGCGACTCGCTCGAACCAAATTGGGAAAACCACCCGTCCAACTACAAACCGCGAGATTTGGCCACGGTCCACGCGAAAGCAGCAGGCGGAAGACTACCAGTCCGCGATTGTTTGCGGATTGGGATCAGTCTGGCTGAGGCCCTTCATTTTCTGCACAGTCGCTCATTAACACACTGCGATATCAAACCGCAAAATATCATCTTTGTGAACGGGCAGCCGAAACTTGCCGACGTCGGGTTGGTCGCCGACGTGTTGGTTGCCGGGGAAAACCGGACCTGGTTGGGAACGCCGGGTTACATGCCTCCGCCGCCTGAGCCTCCGTGCACGCCCCAAGCGGACATTTACGCCCTGGGCATTGTTTTGTACGTGATTTTTACGGGATGTGAACCGGACCGGTTTCCGGATG
>JANXQE010000021.1 GCA_025356925.1 Limisphaerales bacterium
GCGGGCAACTCCGTTCATTCAGCACCGCGACAAGTTTATTCAGGGTCTCGCAAAGACCAACCCCGATCGTTTCCTCTATATGTTCCGCGACGCCTTTGGACAAAAACAACCGGAGGGCGCGGAACCCCTTGGCGGTTGGGACTCACAGACGACCCGGTTGCGAGGGCATGCGAGCGGACATTACCTCTCGGCGATCACCCAAGCCTATGCGAGCACCGGCTACGATCCCGCATTACGGACGAATTTCCTGGAAAAGATGAATTACCTCATCGACACGCTTTACGACCTGTCCCAGAAGTCTGGAAGACCCGCGCAAGAAGGTGGCCCCTGCAACGCGGACCCGACGACTGTACCGCCCGGAACGGGTAGAACCAATTACGATTCCAACCTGAGCAAGGAGGGGATCCGAACAGACTACTGGAACTGGGGCCGGGGATTCATTAGCGCCTATCCGCCAGACCAGTTCATCATGCTGGAAAAAGGCGCCACTTATGGGGGCGGCAATAACCAGATTTGGGCTCCCTACTACACGCTGCACAAAATTCTGGCTGGATTGCTGGACTGCTATGAGTTGGGGGGGAACCAGAAGGCGCTGGAGATTGCCAAGGGCGTGGGACTCTGGGTGCAGCAACGTCTGCAGGCCGTGCCGGCCGCCACGCGAATCAGCATGTGGAACCGCTACATTGCCGGCGAGTATGGCGGCATGAATGAGGTCCTGGCCCGGCTCTCCCGCCTCACCGGCGACAAACGGTTCCTCGATTGCGCCCGGCTTTTTGACAACATCAATTTTTTCTTCGGCGACGCCAACCACACCCACGGTCTCGCGCGAAACGTGGACGCGTTGCGCGGCAAGCACGCCAATCAGCACATACCACAGATTACCGGCGCGCTCGAAACGTACCGGGACACGCAGGAGCGTGACTACTACTCCATTGCTGACAACTTCTGGCACATTTGCACGGAGGGTTATCTCTACAGCATCGGCGGCGTAGCCGGCGCCCGGAACCCGAACAATGCGGAGTGTTTCACGGCGGAGCCCGACTCGCTCTTCGTGAACGGGTTTGCCCGCGCCGGGCAAAACGAAACCTGCGCTACGTACAATCTGCTGAAGTTGAGCCGCCAGCTTTTCATGTTCGATCCAAGCGCCGAGTACATGGATTACTACGAACAAGCTCTCTACAACGACATCCTGGCCTCTGTCGCGGCCAATAATCCAGGCAACACTTACCACATCCCGCTCAATCCGGGGGCGCGGAAACAGTTTGGCAATGCCGACATGGATGGCTTTAGCTGCTGCAACGGTACCGCGCTTGAGAGCGGCACCAAGCTACAGGATTCAATTTATTTCCAGAGCGCCGACCACCAGGCGCTCTACGTCAACCTCTTCGTGTCCTCCACGCTGACCTGGACGGAGCGCGACGTGGCCCTGACCCAGCGCACCTGCTTCCCCTATGAAGACACCACCCGGCTAATTATCAGCGGCAGCGGCAAGTTTGACGTCAACATTCGCGTTCCCCAGTGGGCCACCCGCGGAATTCATGTGAAGGTCGATGGCCAGCCCGAAACAGTGAGCTCTGTCCCGGGCAGCTATCTGACCCTGCGAAGAACGTGGAAAGACAAAGACGCAATCGAAGTACAGATGCCTTTCGCGTTCCACCTGAATCCGGTGACGGATCAGCCCAACATCGCCAGCTTGTTTTATGGCCCCATCTTGCTTGCGGCCGAGGAATCCGACCCTCGTTCCGACTGGCGCCCGGTGGCGCTAGATGCTGCGGAGCTTGGGAAATCCATCACAGGAAATCCGAGCACGCTGCGCTTTAGCATCAGCGACGTGAAACTGAGGCCGTTTTATGAAATGTACGGTCGCTACTCTGTTTACCTTGATGTACATTCGAACTAGGCGCACGACGATAAGACCTATGGCCGCCAAACACCGCCGTGCGGTTGAAGTATTTCGTTTCAACAACGCAAGGCGGATTCCGGCGATCTAACAATCACTGGACTCTCAACCGCCAGGGTGCGTACCGCTCACATCGTGCTGGCGGCCGAAACATCTGCGCGCCATTTGGGCTCGTTGTTCGATGAATTGAGCCATGATGCTCACGGCGATTTCCATGACGCTGGTCGACCCGATTTTGATTCCTACTGGACAAGCCACGCGTTGCAGTTGCTGGGAGGTGGCGAGGTTCTCCTCGATAAAGTGCTCAAAGATCGTGCGAGCCTTGCGCGTGCTACCGATCATTCCCAGGAACATAAACGGCTTCTGAATCCAACTTTTCAACACCAAGGCGTCATGACGATGGCCGCGGGTGACAATCAGGCCGAAACAAGGCGGATCCGGCAGCGGCGTGGCGAGCAACTCGTCCCACAGGCCTGATTTTAAGGCTATATTGCCAGGAAAGAATTGGTAGTTCGCGAGCGTCGGACGATCGTCGAAGACGGTGACAGCGAAATCCAACTGTGATTTACCCGCGCAGCGTCAAGTACAGGGCGGCGCACGAAAAGCAATTTCTGCTATGAGACACGTCAACTTGTTTCTTTGATTTTGTTTACTTTTCTTGCGGCATGAGAGTGGATTGAGCTTGGGGGCAGTTGAACAAATTGGAACGAAGGAAACGGGGTAGCCAGTGGCCGAGGCCCTGTCTCCCTCGCCCCGTCTTGTAGGTAATAGGACTGACGCATCAGCGGTCCGATGAAGTCAATGCTTTGGGGTCGATTCTGTGACGGAGCCGGGAGGTGGTTTGAAGCGCAGGCTGCGCTTCTGGCTGGTGAATGCTGCCACTGACATTCCAAGAGTGCTTTCCGGGGGAACGTTTTTCCGACGGTGTGGCCGTCAGGTAATCTGACGTCACGACCTGCTATCCGGGTCAGCCGTTCCAGGGAACGACCGCCCACGATGGTATTGTCCGTAACCGTCATTTTGTTCCTCCGCCTCGGTGGGCACCCGCACCACCGCCAGGGCCCGGTCGTTGCCCGCCACATAGCGGTCCAATCCCGTCGCCAACTCCAACGCATCGGTCCGATCGTTGGCGACCCCATGGCGCCGCTCATCCAAGCAGGTCGGACACACCACATAGTTGCGAACCCCCAGTTCGGTCAACCGACGATGCAACCAGAAACCCGTCGGCCCGGCTTCCTAACAACTGATGACCTCTTTGGCCAGCGTCACCTGTTTCTTAGCCCACTCCAGGAAATCGGCCGGCTTAAACGTTTGGGGTGGCTGCGGCTTGGCTCCGTCGATCATTCGCCCCACCACAATGCTGGCCGCATGCACAGCCAGCGCCAGCTTGATCTGCTGGTACTGAGGTTGCGCTGAAGCTTCGCTTGCGACTTGCTCTCCGCAGGCGTG
>JANXQE010000025.1 GCA_025356925.1 Limisphaerales bacterium
CAGCCGCGATGCATTAGTTGGACGAAGCGCACACCGCGCTCGACCATCCGGCGCGCCAAAAGGCAGTTGCGCGCGAAACCGCCGTCGGTGCCGGTCTCGTCAATGCCGTACCGGTCCAGGATCGCTTTGGGCTCTTTGGACAAATCGGTCAACTCCGGGACGGAGGTTTGCATCTTAAAGGCCATTTCGTATTGGGCGATGCGCGTGTTGATCTCCGGGTCTCCAAACGCCTTGGCCGCCATCTGATCCAGTTGACTCACCCCGTCGACCATGCGGCGGCGCGTCTGAGGGTCGATCCCCGGCGGATTGGATAGGTACAGGACGGGGTCTTTCCCGGTGCGAAAACGCACGCCCTGGTGCTGGCTGGGCAGGAAGCCGCTGCCCCAGAGACGCGAAAACAGGGGCTGATCCGTCTTGTTGCCGCTGCCCTGCGAGATCATGACCACAAACGCCGGCATTTGCCGGTTTTCGCTTCCGATCCCGTAACTGAGCCACGCACCGAGGCTCGGACGCCCGGGTTGCTGGTGGCCGGTCTGAATGTAGGTGATCGCCGGGTCGTGGTTGATGGCTTCGGTGTTGAGAGTTTTGATGATCGTGAGATCATCAGCGATCGAGCCAAGGTGGGGCAATAACTCGCTCACCCACGCGCCGCACTTTCCGTGTTGCTTGAACTCGAACATCGGCGCTACGCAGGGGAAGGATTTCTGACCGGAGGTCATGCCCGTAACCCGTTGGCCCATGCGGATGGAAGCGGGCAATTCGGTACCGTGGTACTCCCGCAGTTTCGGTTTGTAGTCGAACAAATCGATGTGCGAAGGTCCGCCTGACATGAAGAGGTAAATGACCCGCTTGGTCTTGGGTGGGAAATGCAGCGACTTCAAAGCGCCCAGCGCGAGCTGGCCAGCGCCGGGCTCGTCCGCAAAAAGACTCGGGTTCAGCACGGACGCCAAAGCGGTGGTGCCGATCCCGGCGGCCAGCCGACCGAAGAAATGTCGGCGCGTCAGCAACGAGGAGAATTCGCGGTCAAGGTTCATGACTTATCCTTTGGAGATTGTTTCGTCGAGATTCAGAATCACGTTTGCAACAATCGTCCACGCGGCGAGTTCGGCGGGGTCGAGCTTCGGGTTGCGCGCGGACTCGCCAACGCCGAGGAGCTGAGCAGCGGCCTCGCGGTCGCGTCGATACACAGCGATTTGTTGCTGCGCGATGCGAAGTAACAGGTCGAGCTCTCGTTTGGTGGCGGGACGTGCCATAGCGAGCTGGAACGCCAGTTCGACCCGCTTTTTGTTGGAGTGAGCGCCGGTTAGCAACCGCTCCGCCAGCTTGCGCGAGGCCTCGACATAGGTCGGGTCGTTCATCAGGATCAAGGCCTGAAGGGGAGTGTTCGTTCGCAGCCGTCGAACGGTGCACGTTTCCCGATCGGGCGCGTCGAAGGTGGAGAGCGTGGGCGGGGGCGAAGTGCGCTTCCAGAAGGTGTACATCGTGCGGCGGTACAGATCCAGGCCGTGGCTTTGGGTATAAGTTTGGGCGGTCCAATTCTTGCCATCCTCGCGCGAAGCCAGCTCTTCCCACAAGCCGGCGGGCTGATAAGGCGAGACGCTCGCCCCGCCAATCGAGTCGTTCAACAGCCCACTAATCGCCAGGGCCTGGTCCCGGATGAATTCCGCCTGTAATCGCTGCCGCGGCCCGTGCGCCAAAAGGCGGTTTTCTGGATCTTTGGCCACCCACTCGGGCGTGGTGGCGGAGGACTGTCGATAGGTGGCGCTGGTGAGGATCAGCCTTTGGATGGCCTTTACATCCCAACCACTGCGGACGAATTGGATGGCGAGCCAATCGAGCAACTCGGGATGACTTGGCCATTCACCTTGGGTGCCGAAATCCTCCGCCGTCTTGACGATCCCGGTGCCGAAATACATTTGCCAGAACCGATTCACCATCACCCGGGCGGTGAGCGGGTTGGTCGAAGCCACCAACCAGCGCGCCAGGCCCAGACGATTAGTCGGCGACCCTTCCGGCAAAGAGCCGAACACCGCCGGGATGGCGGGGTCAACCTTTTCGCCCGGCTTGTCGTACTGGCCTCGCTCGAGCACGAAGGTGTCACGGGGCTTATCCATCTCCTGCATGACCATGGTGGTGGGGATAGTCTTTTCCAATGCCTCCTCGGCTTTGCGCCGTTCAGCCAACTCCAGCTCGGCGGTCAGGAGCGCCGGGGCACGGTGTTGGTGGACATAGTTTGTGAGCTCGGCCTTTTGTTCCTCGCTGCGCTCCAGCGCCGGCACCGCCACAATTAGCCTCACCGGTTCCGCAACCAGATCGGACACTTCGTCCACTCCGAGCGCCCGAGCATATAGCCGCACATCATCCAGGGTCCCCTTGAGAAAATCAGTGCTGAAGCGCGACCCGATGTGCAAGGGCACCGCGTTGGTGATGGTAGCGGTCAGCTTGTCATCGAGGATCTCGATGGCCTGAGGTTGGCCATTGACGTAGATCCTCACCCCGGCGGCTTTGCCTGAACCGTCGTAGGTGGCGAAGGCGTGAAACCAGGCATCCTGGGGAACCGGTTCTTTGGTCCGCGCGCGCAATACGTTTTCCGGCCATTGGTGGATCAAGTGGACCAGTAGTTTGCCCTCCGCATAAAGCAGGTCGAAACCGCGAGAGGACGGCTCGCCTTCCATCTTGCTCAAAACGGCCCCGCGCTCCCCCTTGAGCCTGACCCATCCTCCCCACGAAAAAGCATCGGCACGGTCTGGAACAAAATCGCCGCTGCCCTCTACCCATTCGCTGTTGCCGTTGAGTTCGAGCGCCTGGCCAAGCTTGCCGGGGGTCCACACCGGACCATTGGTTCCATGGTGAACGGCTTCCGCGGTAGCGCCGGCGGCATTGACGCTCGAAGTGGTCTTATCAAAGGAAAACCGCGCCACCAAGCCGTCCGGACCGGAGTGTTTGCCAGGGCTCGTGAGCCACTCCGTTTCCAACGCCGCCTGAGCTGCGGGCAGGTCCGCCTCCAACTTTTTCACCCGGTCCTCGGCGGCCCCGACCTCCGTCTTCAATTTCGCCAGCTTGCTCTCGGTTTCCGGGTCGGGCAATAGCAACAGAGGAACGGCATTGCCTTTGGCACCGTCGAGTCCGTTTTCGGGGACGTGGTTGAAGAACGCAAAGAATCGGTAGTAATCCTTCTGAGTGATCGGATCATACTTATGGTCGTGGCACTGCGCGCAAGCCACGGTCAGCCCCAGCCACACCCGAGTCGTCGTGTTGACGCGGTCCATCAGATAGGCGGCATGATACTCCTCAGGAATGGCGCCCCCTTCGAAATTGATCATGTGATTTCGGTTGAAGCCGCTGGCCAGTTTCTGCTCGCGGGTGGGGTTGGGCAGCAGGTCTCCGGCGATTTGCTCGACCGTAAACTGGTCAAACGGTTGGTTGCGATTGTAGGCGTTAATCACCCAATCGCGCCAATGCGTCATGTCGCGACCGGCATCAATATGGTATCCATGAGTGTCGGCGAAACGAGCCGCATCGAGCCAATCCACCGCCATGCGCTCGCCGTAGTGTGGGGAAGCCAAAAAGCGATCGACCAGCCGCTCGTAGGCGTCGGGAGCCCGATCCGCCAGAAACTGGTCCACCTCTGCCGGGGTCGGTGGCAAGCCAAGGAGATCTAATTTAAGCCGGCGAATCAACGCCCGGCGGCTCGCCTCCGACGCCGGTTTGAGCCCGTCCTGCTCTAAGCGAGCCAGGACGTAACAATCGATCGGGTTCCGCGGCCATTTTTTGTCGTTTACAACGGGCAACTCGGGCTGCTGGGGCGGCAGGAAGAACCGGTGGGTCTTGTACTCCGCGCCTTGGTCGATCCAGCGCCTGAGCACTTCCAACTGTTCCGGCGTCAACTGCTTGCCGGTCTTGGTCGGCGGCATCCGCTCGTCCTCATCCTGGCTGGTCGTGCGTTTGATTAATTCACTTTTTTCCGCGCTGCCGGGCACGATCGCAATGGCGCCCGACTTGGCGGGCTGCACCGCCAAGTCGTGCAGGTCGAGTCGAAGCCGCGCTTTGCGTTTCGCCTCATCCGGACCATGGCAGGCGAAGCAGTTCTCGGCGAAAATCGGCCTGACGTCGTGGTTGAAATCCACCTTCGGCGACACCGCCGGTCCAACGGGCGCTGCAGTCAATTGAGACTCGCTGCAGCATGCCAGCGCCAGCAGGCCCAGCGGCCAGATCCGGATGCGGTTTAGCCAGGCGTGGTGCATGGCTACATATTGCTCACGTCCGGACCTAAAAGCCACTCCATACTGCACACCGCCGGCAAGGTTTTCAGGACTCCACATCAAGCCTGGGAATCGGGGAAGCTTCGGATCACTACTTGGAAACGCTAGAGTGCTGGCGGAGCCAGGTGAGATCCACGTTGCGAGGCGAAAGGTCGTGATGCGCGTGGTAGTCCGCTGAATACGCAGCTACGGTGCGTGGGTCCAGCCAGCGGTGCCGCTCGGCGTGACCGTCGACAAACGAGACCACGCCGCCTCGGTTGTGCGAAGCGCCCGGAAAGAGCAAGAACACATCCTCTTTCATTTGCACACCAAAATAGGGCCAGCAAATGCTGTTCGGATTGACGTCGCTGAACAGAAACAAGCCGGCCGCCAACGAAGGCGCAACTTGAGAAAGCTTGTTGAACACGGTGTAGTCCGGGGAGAGCCGGTCGTCCCAGTGACCATTCCAGCCGACGTAGGCATTCATCGAGTAGCTGCGCAGCTTCGGATAGGCGCGGCCCGAAACCAGCACCGTGGGTGGATCTGCCGGGCACACATAGACCGGGATCGTGTGGAGGTAATTCGCAAACAGGGCATACCTGGGATCCAGGATATAAACGGAGTTGGTGTTGGCCTCCGGGTAAACGAAGGCGCCCTGGACCCAAAGTTTGCGAGTCGTGTTAGGTGGGTCGTTCTGGCCGTCGGCGGGCAGCCAATCATTGTTGTCACCCGCGTACATGATGGACACAGTGGCCAGTTGCTTGTGGTTATTGATGCATTGAATGCGCTTGGCGGCCGCTTTGCCTCGCGAGAGAGCGGGGAAAAGCAGCGCGGCGAGAATGGCGATGATGGCGATAACTACCAGGAGCTCAATCAACGTGAAGGCGCCGCCATCACCAACCTTTCTGGTTGGGCCACACAAATCAGGGCTCGCGGGCATATTGGAGCTAAGGAACAACTGGGCAAACTAGATCCGTCGACCATGAACCACGAAGCGGCGGCGACAGATACCTGTCACAGGCTACCACGACGGTTGCTTTTGTCGAAGTGTGCTTTTCGTGGTGCGTCAGCAATGCGGCATTCCGGAGCCGCCCGCCCCGCTGGAACCCCAAACCGGTTCGAGCGTGCTAGTCCTCGTGTGAAGACGAATTGCCGATGTGCCAGAAACTGCGAACGAACTGGTTGCTGATAAGAACGCGTATGTTAGTGTGAGGCCACATCCCTTATGCGCAAGAGCCCGTGGGCCGGCTCGGTAACCTCAAAACCTACATGGCAACCTCATCGAATATGAACCGTCGCCGGTTTCTGGC
>JANXQE010000030.1 GCA_025356925.1 Limisphaerales bacterium
GCAATTTTCCGCGGCCGATGAAAGTTTGTGTCGAGGTCTATGACGATCCGGCCTTGACCGGGGCGAGCTTTGGTCCTGAGGCTTATGCGACGGACAGCAGCGGAGACACCGCGGTCTACGCGGGACCATTGTTTACTCTCGCGGGCTCCGGAGCATGGCTGCGGGTTGCGTTCGTGGTGCGCAACGTGAATCTGGCGGGCACGAACACAGCACCGCTTACCGGCGGGGCTCGCCTGATCTTCAACGGCGGATTTCCATTTATTGATCGCGCGGAGTTGGGTGTGTATCGCACCGGCACGAATGTCCTGGCGGGTTTGGACCCCGATCCCACGTTCCACCTGGATCCCAACGTTTGCACGACCAACTATGCCAATTACGCAGAGCTGGACCTGCAAAATGGCATCAACGATAACCTCGCGGCGGGCACATCCGCCGGTGACCAGATCATGGCCCAGGAACTCTCTGGACCTGCCAATGATCAGCGCCTTTCAATCCGGCCCGATGGCGGCGATAACAACATCCAATTCGCCATCCAGAACCTGGTCTTCGGTCCTACCTATCAAGATAACGCCAGGGTGGCTCAGGTGCTGACCTATTACGATGATCCCACAATGGTCGGAGCCACTCTTTATCCCCAGGTTTACCAGAGCTGGGTAGGCGGCGTCTCCTCTCTCAAATTCCCTAGTGCGAACAATGTCGCGGTGACCTTGAAAGGCACCGACAGGTGGCTGGATGCCTATTTCGAGTTGCCGGACGCAAACTTCGCGGGGGTAAACCAGGGCCCCCAATCGCTGGTGCGCTATGAGACGACCCCGGCTAAGTCCGGCGATCCAACAAACGGGTATGTTCATGTCACCCGGGTTCGTTACGCTGTTATCCGTTCGTGTGGGCCTTATGTCGGAGTCGACTTGTTACAGACCAATAAACCCATCGCCGATTACGGCGACACGGTTAGCGGTTTCCAGGACGATTTCAGCAGTGCGACGCGCAATACCAACTGGGTTGCGCTGGGCGCCGGCGCTGAGAACTATTTACAGCAGGGCGGAACGCTGAAAGTCTTCGCCAGCCATGGCGATCCCAATCACCTGGTTTACCAGGTGCCGGGCTACAGCAACGAGGTGCAGGAAGTACTCGCGCGCATCAGAGTGGTCGTCTTTCAACCGGGCGATGCCTTTCGCGCCGGCATTGGAGTGGGCGTCGGCACCAACAGCCAGGGGATGAACCTGCTGTTCCGTGATTACACCAACGAGGCCCCCATCCGGCACTTCTCGCTCCACGACGACGCCCGGGCATCGGCTCCCAGCCAGTTAACCAATGGCTGGAGCAATAACACCTGGTACTGGCTGCGCTTACGCCAGGATCCAAAAATGGATGGCACCAATACCGTTTTTGTCAAAGTCTGGCTGGCGGATTGGGCCACACCTGAGCCAGCGGACTGGCAACTTACCTGGGCCGACTCTGCGCTGCCTACGCCCCTGAGAACAGGCTTTGCCGGACTCACAGCGTCGAGCAACGATGGCGTCGCCCAATACGAAGTGAGCTACATCTTGCTCAAGGCGGGCGGCCTGCCCAGTATCCAGGTTGCCTCGAGCGTCAGCGCCCCCGCCCTGCAACCGCCGTTCTTCATCGGCAATGGCGTTTCCACCACCGCCACCAACGTGACCGCGAGTTGGTTTGGCCCCGCCTCGCTCGTAGCTTCCGACGTGGTCACCGGGCCGTGGACCAATGTAGTGAGCACGACCAACAGTTACGTGACACCCGCGTCGAAGGCAAAGGCCGCAGAGTTCTACCGGCTCCAATCTGGCCCTTAAGAACCTCGCGCCTCGCTTACTCAGGGAGCGGATCAACCGTCCAAGCCACTCACATCGAGTGGAGCGCGATGCGGTTGCCTTCGCTGTCGAGGACCACGGCTCGAAAACCGTAGGGACCAATCGGGTGCCGGGCTTGGAGCACCTTGCCGCCATGGGGAGCGACCGCCGCGACTGCTTCGTCCAGTCGGCCCTGGCAACTGAGGTACAGTAGCGGGCCATGAGCCGACGGTTTGTTCTGGTTGGCTTCAGTACTCGGGGTAAGGCACCCGCTCACCGCCCCCTCCTCGTGCGGCAGTACGGCAAAGGCCATGCCGGAATACTCCTGTCTCAAGGTTGGCGATCCGAGCACAGCGGAATAGAAGCGCATGGCCCGGTCAAGGTCCAGCACTGGCAGGTCGAACCAAACGACGGTGTTGGTGACAGTTTTTGCTTTTTCAATAGTGGCAGCCATAATCATGCTTTCTGTTTCGTGAAAGTAGAGTCGGAGCATAGCACCGCAGGCCAAACAACACCAGTCAGGGGCGCTTGCAATCGCGCGGCATAAGTTTATGTTGGCCGCAATATAGTCCTTTAATTTATGCAGACAACTTTTACGTATGCTGCCAACTCAAGAGGGCGAACCATGTCCCAGGGGTTGTTACGAAGCCTAAAGTGCCCGGCCTTCGCCCTCTTTACATTACTAGCGGCATTGGTCCCGGCCCCGGCCCAACAGGATTTCAGCAAGG
>JANXQE010000038.1 GCA_025356925.1 Limisphaerales bacterium
GCCTCTGACTGTCAAAGCACGTTCGAAATTTTGAAGCGAACTGCAGGATTCGGCGTTTGTTATCCCGCACGGATTAAAATCAGTTAGCCCAGAGTTGCCCGCTACACGGGCTTTCCATGAACCGGGCCGGCAATACCGAAGGTTTTGGAGTGCGCCAGTTCTGTGGCGCTTTGGTGGGGCATCGAAAGCGGCGCAGGACCGCCGCACTCCAAGACGCTGGCGCGGCTGACCTGGCCTCCTGTCGGGTTCATGGTCCTGGAGCAGGTCCAAAAAGAACAGGAAACTCCCCTGGGTCACCCGCCCACAAACCACATCAACCCTGCTGGGGTTGAACCGAATGCCGATAGAACCCGTGACATTATATTGCCGCCCGCGAGGTGTTGCGTGATGCAACTCGTGGCTGGCCAACGCCAGCCGGTCACCTTCCCGAAATTCCCAACCCCGTCACTGGAGCTTTTTCATCGCCTCATCCATCACGGCAAGGAGCTGGCCCATGCTCGCCTCGGTCTCATCGCCCATGTTTGAAACACGGAACGTCGTGCCCTTGATTTTTCCATACCCGCCGTCGATGAGAAACCCTCCGTCCTTGACCATTTTCTGGAGCTTGACGACATCGACCACGCGGCCTCCAGCCTTGGCGCCATTGTTCACGCAGGTCAGCGTAATCGATTCGAACCCAGGTTCCGGAAAGAGTGTAAACCCGTGCCGGGCGGCCCAGTCGCGCGTCATTTGATTGGTGCGACGATGCCGGGCGTAGCGCGCCTCGAGTCCCTCGGCGAATATGTCTTCGAGTTTGGATTCCAACGCATTGACATGCCCGATGCTCGGCGTGCTCGGCGTCATGCTTTGCTCCGCATTTTTCTGGAATTCGACAAAGTCAAAATAATAGCCCCGATCCTTCATCGTGGCTGCCCTGGCCAGGGCGGCTGGCGAGCAAACGAACACGGATGCGCCTGGCGGCAACGCGAACGCTTTCTGAGTGCCGGCCAGGAGCACATCGATGCCTAGCTCATCAAACCGAAGCGGCACCGCCGTCATCGAACTCACCGAGTCAACGATGAACAGCACGTGCGGATATTTTTTCTTAAGTGCCGCCACTTCATCGAGCGGGCTCATCACGCCCGTTGAGGTCTCGTTGTGAATGATCGTCAGGGCATCGAATTGGCCAGTTGCAAGTTTTTGATCAATCGCAGCCGCGCGAATCGGGGAGCCCCACGGGACTTGCAGCGCCTCCGCGTCCTTCCCGCAGCGCTTGGACACCTCGAGCCATTTATCGGAAAACGCCCCGCACATGCAGTTCAGCACCTTCTTAGCCACCAGGTTGCGGATAGCGCCTTCCATGACGCCCCACGCCGACGAAGTGCTGATGTAAACCAGTTGCCGCGTGGCGAGCAACTGCTGCAGTTGCGGCTGTATCCTGGCATACAGATCCTTAAAACCCTGTCCCCGATGACCCATCATCGGCCGGCAAAAAGCCCTGAAGGTCTTTTCGCTCACCTCGACTGGCCCCGGAATGTGCAATTTGACGTGTCCCATAAAGTTCGGAAATGGTTCCCCAGCCCTCAGACAAACGCAAGGGGTTTCATTCCGTTCCCATGGGAAAATGGTGCCACCGCAGAGGTGACGAGCACCGACGGCCCCGCGGCCGGCGCGTGTCGGCGGAAATACCGGGACCAAGAACTCCTCGAAGTCTCTGCCCTCGCCATCCCCGCCAACCCCGACGCCCTGGGCCTCGGCCCGAAATCCGGATCCATCACCAAAGCCTATCTCCAGGACCGGAGCCACCAACTCCGAGACCTCCCGCCGTATCGTGGCTCAGAACCACGAGCGTACCAGAACCCGCGGCCGACTCTTCTCCCTCGCCCGGCGGGAGAGGGCCGGGGTGAGGGCGGACTTTCGGTCTCAGGCGAACCATTTCCGTCTGTCGCGGGTGCCGCCGTTATCGCTTCACATACCCATTCTGCCGGAACCACTCGACCGCATCGGACAGCGCCTGCGTCGGCGGAGTCTGCGTCAGCCCCAGTTCGCGGATCGCTTTTGCCGGAGAAAAAAACATTTTATATTTAGCCATCCTCACGCCTGCCATGGGAGCCCTGGGCGGTTTTCCCGTGAACCTCGAAACCGTCTCATCGACACACGCCGCGGCCCAGGCCACCAAATAGGGAATCCGAACCTTCGGTCCCGGCAACCCGGTAATGGTCTCGAGCACGCGAAAGCTTTCCTTCAGCGTCCAGTTCCCCTCGGCGTTTCCGAGGATGTAACGCTCCCCAACACGCCCCTTCTCGGCCGCCAGAATGTGCCCGAGAGCGACATCGCGCACATGCACATAGTTCAGTCCCGTGTCCAGGTAAGCGGGCATTGCCCGATTGAGGAAATCGACGACGACCTGGCCAGTCGGAGTCGGTTTGACATCGCGCGGGCCAACCGGTGCGCTGGGATTGACGATCACAATCGGCCGCCCCTCTTTGGCGAGCTGGCGAGCCACTTTTTCGGCCTGCCACTTCGAGCGTTTGTAGGGATTACTCATCTGAGCCTCGCCGACTGGGCTTGTCTCGTCTGACGGAACCAGGCCCCCGTCCTCCAGCTTGGGCAAACCGATGCAGCCAACCGTGCTGGTATAAACGATGCGCGCGCAACCCGCTGCCGCCGCGGCGTTGAGTACCGTCCGAGTCCCCTCCACATTGGCCGCGTACATCGGCCGATAATCCGGCAGCCACAGGTGGTAGCTCGCAGCCGCATGAAAGCACCAATCGCATCCCCGCATCGCTGCCTGCAGCAGTGCGCCCTGATTTACATCGCCCTCTACGCGCTCAAATTCGGCGCCTCGCAACCCACGCAACTCGCTGGTGGCGCGCACCAGCACCTTGACGCGATGTCCCCGTGCGACCAACTCATGGACCAGGTTCGCCCCGATGAACCCGGAGGCGCCCGTGACGAAGCATTTCATACCTTCCGCGCGGCCTTCGGCGAGGCCTCCTGCAAACGAACTGAGCCTCGTGGCATAAACAGAAACATGCAGTCCGAAAAGTACCGTTTCCTGACCGTGAGGGAAATTGATTTCGCGTTGGCCAGCTCAATTACCGACCAACGCCAGGCGTGAACCCCGCAGGGTTCACAGAAAGTAGCCTTAAAGGGTGCATCCTGTACGGCCAAATAATTCAGCCGAGAGGGCGCTAAAGCTTGAGAGTCTGGGGTTTAGACGATTCTCTGCTGACCATGAATGCACAGCTCCAGTTCTTCGAAAAGTCGCCTGATCCCGGGTTCGATCGAATAATTTAGCCATACAGGCGCAGGAGTCCTTCTTTCTGTGAACCCTGCGGGGTTCACGCCTGGCGTTGGTC